>DATNBT010000266.1:0-2270 GCA_035571855.1 Vicinamibacterales bacterium | reverse complement strand
CATCGGACGCATCGTCGGCAAGCCCCAGCGAGTCCCAGTAGATCTCGAGATTCGTGCGCAGCCTGATTCGACGTGCGCGGCCGATGCGTGACAGGTCGATCAGGATCGTTTTGTTCTTGCCGGCCGGAAATCCCAGATCCGGAGCGACGACCGTCCACTGTCCTCGCTCATCCTGCGCCTCGAGCGCGATGCCGTGCGGCTGGATGTGCTGCTGTCCGATCGCGACGTTGATGCTGCTGTCGGTGGGATAAATCCAGCCGTTCGCGACCAGCCACCGACCGCGACCTTGAAAGGGTCGCTCTACACCGCCGAGATCCACCTCGACGAAGTGGTCTTTCGCGATCCCCTGATACTCACCGCGCGCGAATGTGGACAGATATCGTCCGTCCTGTTTCGACACGACATCGGTCACGTCGCGGCCGCTGTCGTCCCACGCGTGCGCGACCGGCTGCGGACGGGTGAGCGTGTGAACGGCGAGCGGAGGCGCTTCACGCGCGAACCGCTCGTCCACGTACACCTCCGTGCCGGCCGGGTGATCGACGACGAGCAGTGAGACGTGGTCGATGAAGTGCGTTTCCCACAGCTCGGCGGTGATGCGGACGTCGTACTTGCCGTCGCGCGCGACGAGCTGGTCCCCGCGAATCTTCACCCAGTCCCCCGTCTGCGTCACGCCCGCCGTGTCGACGGCGTTGATGCGCAGCCCCAGCGGCGAGCGCCACAGGAAGTCCGTCACGAATCGCATCGACGTGCCGTCCCACGTGAAGACCCACGGGCACGATCCCTTCAGCCGCTGCTCGGCGACGAGCTCCTGATCGGCTTTGCGATCGAAGTCCGCCTGCATGATGCCGTTCGGCCAGAAGATCCGCGCGACGTCGATGGCGGTGCGCGTGCCGAGGCCGAAGTGCACCGGCCGGCTGCCGATGATCTGCTTCTCGGTCAGCCGTCCGCTGCGGATCTCGATCTCGCCGCCGACGCCGAACGAGTTGATGCGCTGATCGCCGGCAATCGGCTGCGCGCGCGGGCGCAGGACCTGCCAGTGATAGCCCTTCGTGCCTTTGCCCACGAACCGGACGCCGTCGCCGACGAGATCGAGGGTGCCGTCATTGTTGGTGTCGACGACAGCGAGCGTGTCGAGCTCGATGAGCGGGCGCTCCTGAAAGGGCCGACCTGCGCTGTCGGCAAGCCAGACACCCGTCTTTCCTCCGCCGGAGGCGATGACGTCGAGCGCGCCGTTGTTGTCCATGTCCTCGACGAAGATCCGGTACGCGCCGACAGCGTCAGCGGGAATCTCGGATGGCCACTGCCCAATCGGCTCCGAGCTCCATCGTCCTCCGCCCCACGCGGTTCGCCGGAGGACGCCGTTCGTATCGAGCGAAACGATGTCGAGACGGCCGTCGGCATTGACGTCTCCGAGCGCGACGGCAAGCACCGCGCCGGAGCTCGGCGGCGCCGGCATCTCGCGAAACTCGCCGGCCTGCCGGTTTTCGAAGACGTGAACGTCGCCACGTTCGCCGACGAGCACGGCGTCGGGATCGCCGTCTCCGTCGACGTCGCCCCAGGCGAACGCGCGGACACCGGTGACGCCGGCAAACGGCTTGAGCTGCTTCCAGGATCCGTCGCCGTTGTTGCGCAGCACGACGGGCGCAGCCGACCGCACGCCGGCGATCAGATCGACGTCGCCGTCCATCTCGATATCCGCCGCCCACACCTTGAAACAACCGGCTGTGAGCGGATCGCTTTTCGGCGTGGCGTTCCTGTACGTGCCGTCGTCCTGCTGAATGAAGATGCCGACGCCCTGCTTCGGCTCGCAGATCGCGTAGTCCATCTTGAAGTCGCGATTCCAATCGACCTGCGTGGCGTCCGCCTCCGCGCCCTGCGGGCGATTCGGCGAAACGGGCTCGGCTCGCGTGAACGTCAGGCCGTCATCCACTGGAGACGGATTGGACGATGGCGACGGCAATGCGATGAACGTCTCGAACGGGTCCGCGATCAGCTCCGTCGGCGTACGCACGGCCGCCAGACTTTCGCGGAACACAGGCACGCGGACGAGCACGTTGCGGAGAAACGCGACGTACCGCGCCGCTTCGGCATAGTTCTTTGCCGCGGCTGCGGTCTTCAAGCCGCTGAACTGCTGGGCAGCCGGCTCGGTAAACCCCGACGCCTGCGCATCGAGCAGACGGAGACAGTCGTCCAGCGCCGCGGCGTCACCGCGCTTCGCGGCGAGGCGCGCGCGCTCGAGCGTGACGGCGAGGTTGCCGGGCCGCGCCTTG
>DATNBT010000265.1:0-3408 GCA_035571855.1 Vicinamibacterales bacterium | reverse complement strand
TCGCGGAAAAGCCCGCGATTGTGCGCGATCGGCGCGAGGAGCTCGGCCTGAAGCCGGTCTACAAGCGCGTCGACACCTGCGCGGCCGAGTTCGAGTCGTTCACGCCGTACATGTACAGCGCGTACGAGCCGACGGACCCGGGAGGGGCCCCGGGAATTGGTAACGAAGCCAATCCCAGCGCGAGGAACAAGGTCGTCATCCTCGGCAGCGGGCCGAACCGCATCGGCCAGGGCATCGAGTTCGACTACTGCTGCTGTCATGCGGCCTTCGCGTTCCGCGACGAAGGCTTCGAGACGATCATGGTGAACTGCAACCCGGAGACGGTGTCGACCGACTACGACACCTCCGACCGGTTGTATTTCCAGCCGCTGACGTTCGAAGACGTCATGAACATCATCGAGACCGAGCGCAGCGGCGGCGGCGACGTCTCGTGCCTCGTGCAGTTCGGCGGACAGACGCCGCTGAAACTCTCGCTCGCGCTGCAGCGCGCCGGCGTGAAGATTCTCGGCACGTCGCCGGATTCGATCGACCTCGCCGAAGATCGCGAGCGCTTCGCCGACTTCCTGCGCGAGCTCGACATCACGCAGCCGAAGAGCGGCACGGCGACCTCGCGCGAGGAAGCCCGCGCGGTCGCGGCGGAGATCGGATTCCCGGTCGTCGTCCGGCCCTCGTACGTCCTCGGCGGACGCGCGATGGCGATTGTCTACGACGTCGCGACGCTCGACCGCTACATGACGCACGCGGTCGACGCGTCGCCGGAACATCCGGTGCTCGTCGACAAGTTCCTCGAGGACGCGTTCGAATTCGACGTCGACGCGGTGGCCGACAAGACGGGCGCCGTGATTATCGGCGGCATCATGGAGCACATCGAAGAAGCCGGCATCCACTCCGGCGACAGCTCCTGCGTCGTCCCGCCGTTCATCTGCCCCGAGCGGCATCTGCAGACGATTCGCGAGCACACGCGCCGCATCGCGAAGAAGCTCGGCGTCGTCGGCCTGATGAACGTCCAGTTCGCGACCAAAGACGATGTGGTGTACGTGCTCGAGGTGAACCCACGCGCGTCGCGCACGGTGCCGTATCTCTCGAAGGCCGCCGGCATCTCGCTCGCGAAGGTGGCCGCGAAGGTCATGTCGGGACGCACGCTCGCGGAGCTGGGCATCACGCAGGATCTCGAAGTCGCGGGAGTGTTCGTGAAGAGCCCCGTGTTTCCGTTCGTCCGGTTCCCCGGCGTCGACACGATCCTCGGGCCGGAGATGAAGTCGACGGGCGAAGTCATGGGCGGGTCGAGCAACTTCGGCGTCGCGTTCGCAAAAGCGCAGCTGTCGGTGGGGCAGCGGCTCCCGGAAGGCGGCACCGCGTTTGTCAGCGTCAACGACAAGGACAAGGGCAACCTGCTGCCGATCGCGCGAGATCTCGCCGAGCTCGGGTTCCGGCTGATCGCCACGCGCGGCACGGCCGCGTACCTGCGCGCGTACGGCCTCGACGTCGAAGTCGTCTACAAGGTGAACGAAGGCCGTCCGAACATCGCCGACGAGATCGTGAACCGCAAGGTCGACCTCGTCATCAACACGCCGCTCGGCCGCGATTCGTTCTTCGACGACCGGCTCGTCCGTCGCGCCGCGATGATGCACGAAGTGCCGTGCATCACGACGCTCACCGGCGCCGCCGCGGCGGTGCAGGCGATTCGAGGGCTCCGCCAGGAAGGCCTCGGCGTCCGCGCGCTCCAGGACTACTACGCCGGCATCGCCGCGCAGAAAGTCTAGGCTCCGCTCTTGCACGACGGCCGGCGATGCGCATCGCCGCCGCCGTCCCTGCTGTCGCACTACTGGCCGGATCCGCGGCCGGTGTGTTCGTTCCTGATATTCCAACTGCCATCCCGCTGGTAACGCTGGTTGCGGCGACGGCAACCGCGGTTGCGGTGCGCCCTTCGACGTCGCTCTGGGCAGGCGAGGCGCTGATCGCGTGCGTCGCCGCGGGCTTTTTTGCGGGCGGCGAAGCGCTCGCGGCCCGCGCATGGAAGGACGCACGCGCGGCGCCGCTGCGGCGGTTGTTCGACGCGGCGAATCAGCCGTCGATGTTCGCGTATGTCGAAGGCGTACTGCGAGCGGACGCGTCGGCCGGTCCCGAGACCGTGTCGATCACGATCGACGTCGATCGGCCGGCCAGCGGCGGCGTGATGGTGAGCGTCGGCGGCACGCTCGCGGCGCAGCGGATGAACGAGTGGCGTGCGGGCCGTCGCATTCGCGCGCCCGTCGATTTGAGACGCGCGACGCGCTATCTCGATGCCGGCGTGCCGGATGGCGAACGCGCACTGCAGTTGCGTGGCATCTCGCTCGTCGGGTCGACCAAGAGCGGCGCGCTCGTCGACGTCGTGGCTCGCGCGTCGCCTGCCGGCGAAGCGCTCGCCGTCGTCCGGGCGTTCAGCCGGCGCGCGATTCAGGACGCCGTCGGCCGCTGGAGCGGGCGGTCGGCCGCCATCGTCACGGCGATCGTCATCGGCGACCGCGCGGGGCTCGATCCGGCGGTGCAGCAGTCGCTGCAGCAGGCCGGCACGTATCACGTGATTGCGATTTCCGGCGGCAACATCGCGATTCTCGCGGGCCTGATGCTGGCGTTCTTCCGCTGGGCCGGCGCGCTGGGGCGGACCGCGTCGATCGTCGCGATGGCCCTGCTCGTCGTCTACGGCGCGCTCGTCGGCGGCGGCGCGTCGGTGGATCGTGCGACGCTCATGGCCGTCGTCTATTTCGCGGCACGAGCCGCCGATCAGCGCAGCCCTCCGCTGAACGCGCTGGCGATCGCCGCGGCGGTGCTCGTCGCCGCTCAGCCGTTCTCCGTCGTCGATCCCGCCTTTGTGCTCACGTTCGGCGCGACGCTCGCCATTCTTCTCGTCGCTCCATACCTCGCCGCCATCCCGCGCCCGCTGCACGCCGTCGTCTCGCTGTTGGTGGCGTCGGCGGCCGTCGAGTTGATGCTCTTGCCCGTCGGCGCCGTCTTCTTCTCGCGCGTCACGTTCGCCGGCCTCGCGCTGAACTTCGTCGCGATTCCGCTGATGGCGGTCGCGCAGATCGCCGGCATGCTCGTCGTCCCGCTCGCGCTGGTCTGGCCGGCTGCGGCGCAGCTTGCGGGTTTCGTCGCGCACGTCGGCGCAGAGGGACTCGTTCGCTCGGCGGCGCTCGTGCACTACGCGCCATTCGTCGCCGTCCGGCTCGCGCCGCCGTCCTGGTGGGTCGTCCTGCTGTACTACGTCGCGCTCAGCACTCTCTGGCTCTCGAGAAAACGCGTCGTCTCTGGGTTCTCCGTGTTCTCTGTGTTGATCGTTTTTCTCTGCGTTCTCTGGATCCTCTGTGCGCCCTGGTCCTGGCTCTCCTCGCGCGGCGATGCCCGCCTCCACATCTCTTTTCTGGACGT
>DATNBT010000264.1:0-19488 GCA_035571855.1 Vicinamibacterales bacterium | reverse complement strand
CGCAAGCCACGCGATCGCGCGACGCGCGTCGAGCACGGCCTGGCGGCATACCTGCACCGTGCGCGCGACGTTGCTCGACACGATGTAGTCGGCGCGATGCAGCTCCGGCGGCATGCGCTGATGGTGATACGGCAGGCTGAGACGCAGCGCGCTCATGCCGTTCCACGTGAGCAGCCGGCACAAACCGACATGACCGCCGTTGTCCGCGTTCCATTGCGGCAGCACGAGCACGGCGGCGCGCGGCGATCCGCGGCGCGGCTTCGCCTGAAAGTACCGGCAGTAGACCGTGTTGTTCTCGGTGTGCGGCGTCGGGAACGCGGACGGGAACCTCAGCAGCCGATCGCCGTCCTCTGAAAGGCTGCCGAGCGAGTAATCGGTCGTCGGCGGCGGCGTGAAGAATCGATCGGTGTCCTCCATGACGGCGGACACCCACTCGTGCAGATCCGTCCCGCCGGGAACCCAGTCCAATCCCCAATCAAAGTCTCTGACGACGCGGTCTGTGGTGACGGACGCGAGACGGCGTTCCCAGGTATGAAAGACAGCTTGCAGCACCGACCCTCAATGGTATACTCAAGTGTTCATGCAGTTCTCCTTCGACGCGCAGAAGAGCATCAAGCGCAGCCCGCGAAAGCGGGCGTGCCGCGTCGGGGAAGTTGTGCTCGGAAGTTAGTACCGACTAGAAACACAGTCGCAACGAGCGAAACACTGCCGACGCTGGTGAAAACCACGTCGGCTTTTTTTTTGATTGATGATGATCAAAGGCGATGTCCATGATTGAGGTCGGGATTCTCGGAGCAACCGGAGCGGTCGGGCAGCGGTTCATCGAGCTGCTCGCGAAGCATCCGTGGTTCAAGGTGACGTGGCTCGGCGCGAGCGAACGCTCGTCAGGCAAGGCGTTTCGCGACGCGACCGCATGGCGTCTCCCGGCCGCGCTGCCTGACGACGTCGCGAAGCTCGTCGTCGAGACGGCCGCGCCCGGCAGCGCGCCGAAGGTGATGTTTTCCGGGCTCGACTCGTCGGTCGCCGGCGAAATCGAGGGCGCGTTCGCGAAGGCCGGGCATCTCGTCATCAGCAACTCGAAGAACTACCGGATGGACGAGACCGTTCCGCTGATGATCCCGGAAATCAACGCGGAACACCTGAAGCTGCTCGACCGCCAGCAGGCCGCGCGCGGCTGGAAAGGCCGCATCGTCACGAACCCGAACTGCTCGGTGATCGCGCTGACGATGGCGCTGGCGCCGCTGCGGCAGTTCGGCCTTCGCAGCGCGCTGGTGACGACGATGCAGGCGATCTCGGGCGCGGGGTATCCCGGCGTCGCGTCGTGGGACATCCTCGGCAACGTGGTGCCGTTCATCAGCGGCGAGGAAGACAAGTTCCAGCCGGAGACGCAGAAGATTCTCGGCCGCTTCGCGAACGGCGCGATCGAAACGCATCCGGTGGTCGTGAGCGCCACGGCGACGCGCGTGCCGGTGCGTGACGGCCACACGGTGTCGACGTCGGTGAAGCTCGATCAGAACGTGACGGAAGCCGCGGTGATCGACGCGTTCAACAGCTTCCGCGGACGTCCGCAGGAGCTGAATCTGCCGTCCGCGCCGAAGCACCCGCTCGTGTACTTGCCCGAGGCGAACCGGCCGCAGCCGGCGCTCGACGTCGACCGCGACGGCGGCATGCAGGTCACCGTCGGCCGCCTGCGTTCGTGTCCCATCCTCGACTACAAGTTCGTCGCGCTCGGCCACAACACCATTCGCGGCGCCGCGGGCGCGGCGATTCTGAACGCCGAGCTGATGCGCGAAGAAGGGATGCTGTGAACGGCGTCGTCATGAAATTCGGCGGCACGTCCGTCGCCGACGCCGGCGCGATGACGCGCGTCGTCGACATCGTGCGGCGCCAGTGGGAGTCGCAGCCGAAGGGCAGCCGCCCGCCGGTCGTGGTCGTGTCGGCGCTCTCGAAGGTCACCGACGCCCTCATCCGGGCGACGGATGCGGCGCGTGCCGGCGACGCCGAAAAGACGGCATCGATTCTCGGCGAGATCCTCGGCCGGCACATCGGCATCGCGCTGGCGCTCACGGGACATCAGCGGACCGAGACGCTTGTAAAAGCGTTGAAGGCGCAAACCGACGAACTCGGGACGCGGCTGATGCAGTGCGCCGCGAAGCGCGTGGTCACGCCGGCCGATCACGACGGCGTCGTCGCCATGGGCGAAGTCCTGAGCAGCGCCATCGTCGCCGCGGCGTTCCAGGAACAGGGTCTTCCGGCCGTCTGGGTCGACTCGCGTGAAGTGCTGGTGACGGACGCCGAACACATGATCGCCGTGCCCGACATGGACGCGACGTGCCGAAAAGCGCAGCGGAACCTCGCGCCGGTCACGGCCGCGCAGCAGATTCCGGTGATGGGCGGGTTCATCGCGGCGACGAAGGACGGCGTGACGACAACGCTCGGCCGAGGCGGATCGGACTATTCGGCGGCGATTTTCGGCGCGTGCCTCGACGTCGCCGAGATTCAGATCTGGACCGACGTCGACGGCATGCTCACGGCGGACCCGCGGATCGTGCCGTCGCCGCGCGTCGTGCCGCATTTGTCGTTTGCCGAGGCGTCCGAGCTCGCGTATTTCGGCGCCAAAGTCCTCCACCCCGCCACCATTCTCCCGGCCGTTTCGAAGAACATCCCTGTCAGAATTCTCAATTCCCGGCAGCCCGCCAATCCGGGTACGCTGATCACGTCGGAGGCGCGCCGGGAAGGTCATCTGGCGGCGCTGGCCTGCAAGCGCGACGTGACCGTCATCGACATCACGTCGACGCGCATGTTCATGGCGCACGGCTTTCTGCGGCGGCTCTTCGAGGTGTTCGAGCGCTACAGGACGGCGGTGGACGTCGTCACGACGTCGGAGGTCAGCGTCTCGGTGACGGTCGACGACACGCGGAAGCTGGACGACGTCATCGAGGCGCTGAGCGCGTTCGCGGACGTCGAGGCCGAGCCGAAGATGGCGATCGTCTCGGTGGTCGGCGATCGGCTGCACGACGATCCCGGGGTGTTCGCGCATGCGATCGTCGCGCTGAAGGGCATCCCGCTGCGGCTGGTGTCGCAGGCGTCCTCGCGGCGGACGTTCACGTTCGTGCTCGCGGACTCGCAGGTGCCCGACGCGATGACGCGGTTACACGAGGCCTTTTTCGGGCACGCCTAGATATGCGAATACTGCTGGTCGGCTACGGGAAGATGGGAAGGATGATCGAGAGCCTGGCGCCGGAGTCCGGCTTCGAGGTCGCCGGATTCATCGATCCGACCAATCCCCAGGGCAAGGACGGCCCCGCGTCCGACCGGTGGAGCGGCGTCGATGTCGCGATAGACTTCTCCACGCCCGACTCGGTCGCGAAGAACGTCCCGGTGCTGGCCGGCCGCGGCATCAACGTGGTCATCGGCACGACGGGCTGGGCGAAGGACGAAGCGCAGATCCGGCGCGCGGTCGCGGACACGGGCGTCGGCATCGTCGCCGCGCCGAACTTCTCGACGGGCGTGATTCTCTTCGAGGCGATCGTGGCGCACGCCGCGAAGCTCTTCAGCGTGCACCAGGAGTTCGGCGCGTGGCTGAACGAGGCGCATCACAGTACCAAGAAGGATGCGCCGTCGGGCACCGCGCTGATGCTGAAGCAGGCAATGGAGAAGGCGGGCTTCCCGCGGCCGATCGACGTCTCGTCGATTCGCGCGGGGTTCATTCCCGGCGTGCACACGGTCGGCTTCGACGGTCCGGCGGACACGATCACGCTGACGCATTCGGCGCGCGATCGATCGGCGTTCGCGCGCGGCGCGCTGCTGGCCGCGAAGTGGGTGAAGGGCAGGCGCGGCTGGTTCAACATGCACGACGTGCTCGGTCTCGACAACGTGGACTGGCGGGAGACTGACGAAGTGAGAAGTCAGAAGTAAGAAGTCAGAACTATGAGAACAAAATTCACGGGATTGGGCACGGCGCTCGTGACGCCGTTCACCAAGAGCGGCGAGATGGACGAGAAGGCCGTTCGCCGCCTGGGCCGCCGGCAGATCGACAACGGGACGCATTTTCTCGTGCCGGTCGGAACGACGGGCGAGAATCCGACGCTCGAGGTGTCCGAGCGTCTGCGCATGATCGAGATCCTCGTCGACGAAGCCAGAGGCCAGGTGCCGGTGCTCGCCGGCTGCGGCGGCTACAACACGAAAGAGATCGTGCATCTCGCGAAGGACATGCAGAAGGCCGGCGCCGACGGCCTGCTGTCGGTGACGCCGTACTACAACAAGCCGACGCAGGACGGGATCGTCCAGCACTTCAAGGCGATCGCGGACGCGACGCCGCTGCCGATCGTCCTCTACAACATCGCCGGCCGCACGGGCGTGAACATCGAGACGCCGACGGTCGCGGCGCTCGCGCAGGTGCCGAACATCGTCGGCGTCAAGGAAGCGTCGGGCAGCCTGTCGCAGATGTGCGACGTGCTCCGCACGGTGCCGCCGGACTTCCTCGTCCTGTCGGGAGACGACGCGCTGACGCTGCCGCTGATGGCGGTCGGCGGCCGCGGCGTGATCTCGGTGGTGTCGAACCAGATTCCGAAAGAGATGTCGCAGATGGTCGAAGCCGCCGAGCGCAACGACTTCGCGGCGGCGCGCGCGATCCACAACCGCGTGATCAACCTGATGCAGATCAACTTCGTCGAGAGCAATCCCGGGCCGGTGAAGTACGCGATGGCGCAGATGGGGCTGCTCGAAGAGAGCTACCGCCTGCCGATCGTCCCGCCGAAGCCGGAGTCGAAGGCGAAAATCGACGTGGTGCTGAAGGAACTCGGCTTGATGAAAGCCGCTCTCGTCTGAGCTCTCTATGACCCTGCGTGACGAAGTCCAGAGCCTGATCGATGCCGGTGCGTCCGCAGACAGAGAAGCGGCGCGTGCCATGTTCGAGAAGCTGCGTGCGGCGCTGTCGGCGGGGGAAGTCCGCGCGGCGGAGCCCGACGCCTCGTCGCCGATCGGCTGGCACGTGAACACCTGGGTGAAGCAGGGCATCCTGCTCGGCTTCAAGTTCGGCGACAACAAAGACGTGTCGATGGATCACGGCAAGTGGCCGTTCTTCGACAAGGACACGCTGCCGATGAAGAAGTACGCGGCGGGCGCCAACGTCCGGATCGTCCCCGGCGGTTCGTCGGTGCGCGACGGCGCCTACATCGCTCCGGGCGTCATCTGCATGCCGCCGATGTACGTGAACATCGGCGCCTACATCGGCGAAGGCTCCCTCATCGACTCGCACGCGCTCGTCGGATCGTGCGCGCAGGTCGGCGCCCGCGTGCACGTCAGCGCCGCCGCGCAGATCGGCGGCGTCATCGAGCCCGTCGGCGCGCTGCCGGTCATCGTCGAGGACGAAGCGCTCGTCGGCGGCAACACCGGGCTGTACGAAGGCGTCCTCGTGAGGTCGAAGGCCGTCATCGGCGCCGGCACGGTGCTGACCGGATCGACGCCCGTGTACGACCTCGTCAAAGGCGACATCATCAGGCCGACGGCGGATCGTCCGCTCGTGATCCCCGAAGGCGCAGTCGTCGTGCCGGGCGCCCGCGCGGTGACCGCGGGCAAAGGCCCCGAGTGGCAGTTGTCCCTCGCGACGCCCGTCATCGTGAAGTATCGCGACTCGCGCACCGACACCCGCACCGAGCTCGAGGCATGGATCCGGTAGCGTTCGCGCGTGAGCTGATCGACATCGACTCGACCACCGGCCGTGAAGGCGAGGCCGGCCGCTGGATCGCCCGCCAGCTCAGGGAGCTCAAGTTTTCCGTCATCGAGCAGCGCGTCGACGGCGATCGCATCAACGTGATCGCGACGACGGACCCGGGCGCGATGCCGGCCGTGGTGCTGTCCACGCACTTCGATTGCGTCCCGCCGTTTTTCCCGAGCCGGATCGACGGCGATCGCCTCTACGGGCGCGGCGCGTGCGACGCGAAAGGCATCCTGGCCGCGCAGGTGGCCGCGGTCGATCGGCTGCGGAACGACGGTGAAACGCGCGCCGGGCTGGTGTTCGTCGTGGGCGAAGAGCGCGGCAGCGACGGCGCGAAGCTCGCGAACGAAGCGGGCCGCGCGAAGTTTCTCGTCAACGGCGAGCCGACCGACAGCCGGCTCGGTTCAGCCACGCGCGGCATTCTGCGCGTCCGGTTGCTTGCGGAAGGCCGCGCGGCGCATTCCTCCTTTCCCGAGCTCGGAGTGTCGGCGATCGACAAGCTGCTCGACGTGCTGATCGATCTCCGGCGGTTGCCGCTGCCCGACGATCCGGCGCTCGGCAGGACGTATTACACGGTGGGCTTGATCAGCGGCGGCGTCGCGCCCAACGTCGTGTCGCCGTCGGCCGAAGCGGAGATCATGTTCCGCACGGTCGGTCCTGGAGACGACGTGCGGACGGCGATTGCGTCGCTCGAATCGCGCGTGCGGATCGAGCACGTGCTCGAAGTGCCGCCGATCAGGATGAAGGTCGTGCCGGGATTCGAGACCGCCGTGTTTCCGTACACGACCGACATTCCGTTTCTGCCGGCGTGGGGCCAGCCGCTGCTGTTCGGTCCCGGATCGATCCACGTCGCCCACACGGCGGACGAGTACGTATCGATCGCCGAATTGAACGCGGCCGTCGACAGCTACGTCTCGATTGCGCGCGGACTGTTGTCCGCCTGAAGGCGGACTCTACGAAAGTGGCGGCACGTCCGCGTTGTCGGGCACGGCGGTTCTCGCCGTGTTCATCATCATCGACAGAAACGAGTAGTAGCCGGCGACGCCGACGATGTCGATGACGCCGGCCTCGGTGAATCGCTCCCGGGCTTTCGCGTACGTCTCGTCGCTGACGTTCTGCAGCCGCAGCAGCTCGGTGACGAAGTCATAGACGATCGTCTCATCCGCCGACATCCTGTCCGGCCGCTGAGCTCTCGCGATGGAGCTGACGATGGCCTCGCTCAGGCCTTCTTTCAACGCCATCGGCTGGTGCGCGTACCACTCGAACTGCTGGCTCCAGTGTCGCGCCGTGAGCAGGATGATCATCTCGTTGAGCGCGCGCGGCAGCGACGTGCGGTAGCGCATGTAGTCGCCCATCGCCGCGGCTCGCAGCATCACGTCAGGATTCCGGAGCATCAGTGCGAACGGACCGAAGGGCGCCTGACCGCGCATGCGCTCGAACTCCGCAGCCGCTTTCGTCTGCGCCTCGGTCCACTCGCTCCGCGGGATCGGCGGCATGCGGTCAGTCATTTCAACAATCCTTCGCACGTTAGCGCGACGCGGACGAGCGCGTCCGTCCGGCCGTGGTTTCCGACGAGCTGCAGGCCGACCGGCAGCCCGTCGCGGGTCTTGCCGCAGGGAATGGAGATCGCCGGGTGGCCCGTCAGGTTGAACAACTGCGTCAGCCGCAGCATCATCGGACGGACCTGTTCTTCCGAGTCGCCCACGCGCACGGTCGTCGCTCCGAGCGTCGGCGCCGGAATCGGCATCGTCGGCAGCACGAGCGCGTCGCAGTTGGACAGCGCGTGGTCGACGTCCTCGCGCAGATCGGACTGGATGTTGAGGGCCTCGAGGAAGTCATGGTGCGAGACCGATCGGCCGAGCTCCAGTCGCTGGCGGACCGCCGGCGTGTATTTGTCCGCCATCGTGTCGAGGGTCTGCTGATGCTGGAGGAACGACTCGCGCGGAGCGATGTGCAGGTACACGCGGGCCGTGACGTGCGCGTGCTTGAGCGCGTGATCGCTCGCATGAAGTCCGCCGCTGCGGAGTTTCTCGAGCGCGGTCTCGAACACGCTTCGCACCTGGTCATCCAGCCGATCGCAGAAGTACGACCGCAGCGCTTTCAGGCGGAACGGCGGCGGCTGCGGCGCGAGCGGCGCCGGATGCAGCTCGCCGGCGAGCACGCGGAACATCGTCCAGGCGTCGGCGACCGACGCCGTCAGCGGGCCGACGTGATCGAGCCGCGGCGACAGCGGGATGACGCCGTCGGTCGAAATTTCTCCGTACGACGGCTTCAGGCCGACGATGCCGCACGCGGCGGCGGGAATTCTGATCGAGCCGCCGGTGTCGGTGCCGACGCTCGCCAGCGCCATTCCCGTGACGATGCTGACCGCCGATCCGCCGCTCGAGCCGCCGGCGGATCGCGCCGGGTCGAGCGGATTTCTGACCGCGCCGAACGCCGAGTCCTCACTCGTCGTGCCGAGCGCGAACTCATGAAGATTGGTCTTGCCGACGAACACGGCGCCCGCGTCGCGGAGGTGCGCGATCGACGGGGCGTCTTCGGCGGCCGCCGGCGCGCCGGCGCGCACGGCCGAGGCGGCGCTGGTGACCGCGCCTTTCAGGTCGATCAGATCCTTGATGGAGATGGGCGCGCCATGCAGCGGTCCGCGGTCGCGGCCCTGCGCGAGCTCACGATCGGCCTGCCGCGCCTGGTCGAGCGCCTGCCCGGCGAGTACGAGCGTGAACGCCCGCAGCTCGCTGTTCCTCCTGTCGATCTGCGCGAGACAACGCGCGGTCGCGTCTTCGCTCGTGATTTCACGCGCCCGCCACGCGCGCGCGAATTCTGTGAGCGTCATCGTTTGACGGAAATCGCGACGCCGTCGCGGAGCGGAACGATGGACGTCAGCAGCTGGGGATGCGAATGAATCTGCTCGTTGTACGAGACGATGGCTTTCGTTTCGTCGAGGAGGTCCGCGTGGTGCGGCGTCTTGTTGAAGCCGGGAACGACGTCGCCGCTCCACAGCACGTTGTCGGTCACCAGCAGCCCGCCGGTCCGCAGCAGACCGACGAGCGGGTCGAGCATCGGTCCGTACTGTCTCTTGTCGCCGTCCTGGAAAATGAGATCGAACGGTCCCGCGATCTTGTGCAGCATGCGCGCGGCGTTGCCGACGACGACGTTGACGCGATCGGCGAGCCGGGCCTTTGCGAAATTCTCACGCGCGGTCTTCGCGCGCTGCTCGTCGATCTCCATCGTGATGAGCATGCCGTCCTTCGGCAGCACGCCCGCCATCCAGATGCCCGAGTATCCGATTGCCGTGCCGATTTCGAGGACGCGCGTCGCGCGCGTGGAGAGCGTCAGCACGCGAAGGAGGGCGCCGACCTCGGCGTCGACCAGCAGGCTGCCGAGCGATTGCCCGGCGCGCGCGATCCCGCTCAGCACGGGATCGCTCTGATGATTGAGCGACGCCAGGTACTGCTCGACGGCGTCGGGTACGACTTGACCCATAATGAATGGATTGTACATGCGGCGCACGAAGATCATCGCGACGGTCGGCCCCGCAAGCGACGACGATCACACGCTCGACGGTCTGATCGCCGCCGGCGTCGACATCTTCCGGCTCAACTTCTCTCACGGCACGCACGAGTCGCAGTCGGCGACGTTCCACCGCGTGCGCGCCGCCAGCCTTCGCGCACAGCGCTCCGGCCGGCACGCCGCGCGAGACATCGCGATCCTTCAGGATCTCGGCGGGCCGAAGATCCGCACCGGCGCGACGATCGACGGCCGTCCCATCAACGTCAGGACGGGCGATCACCTCCGCATCGTCACCGGCGACACTCCGTGCCGTCCGGGCGTCATTTCGACGGCGTTCGAAGGACTGGCGAAGGCCGTGAAGCCCGGAGATCCGCTGCTGATCGCGGATGGATTCGTCGAACTGAAGGTCGAGTCGACCGACGGCCGGACGATCGAGACCACCGTCGTCGAAGGCGGAGCGATCGGCGACCACAAGGGCATCAACGCGCCCGGCGTGCCGCTGCCGGCGTCGGCCATCACGCCGAAAGACGTCGCGGACCTCGCGCTCGGGCTCTCGCTCGGCGTCGACATGATCGCGCTGAGTTTCGTCCAGTCGGCGAAGGACATTCACGAGGCGAAACGTCTCGTTCGAGACGATGTGCCCATCATCGCGAAGCTGGAACGTCCGCAGGCGCTCGACGTCCTGCCGGAGATTCTCGAATCGTGCGACGGCGTCATGGTGGCGAGGGGAGATCTCGGCCTCGAGATGCCGCTCGAAAAGGTCCCGACGGCGCAGAAGGAGATCACGAGGCTCGCGCGCCTGCACGGCGTGCCGGTGATCGTGGCGACGCAGGTGCTCGAGTCGATGACCGTCGAGCCCCGTCCCACTCGCGCCGAAGTCAGCGACGCGGCGAACGCCGTAGACGACGGCGTGGATTCGATCATGCTGGCGGGTGAAACCGCCGCGGGCGCGTTTCCGGTCAGGGCCGTTCACGTCCTCGATTCGATCATCCGCGAGGCGGAATCGGCTCACGGTGTGGGTCCGGCGGTGACGATCGGCGTCAGCGGCGATCAGGCGCAGGCGTTGTGCGAAGCGGCGGTGACGCTGGCGAGCCGCGGCGATGCCGCCGCGATCGTCGCGATTACCCGCGGCGGCGGGACGGCGCGGCGGCTTGCGGCGCTGCGGCCGCGCGTGCCGATCATCGCCGCGTGCCGCCGCGATGAGGTCGCCCGGCGGTTGATGCTGCACTGGGGCGTCCTGCCGATGTGCACCGACATCGGGGAAAATGTCGACGCCGCCGGGACGCTGGTGGGGCGCGAGCTGGTGTCGCGCGGCCTCGTGAGCGCCGGCGCGTCGGTGGTGCTCGTCAGCATCAGCGCCGACCTCGCGCGCACCGACGCCAACTACCTGAAGGTGCAGAAGCTGTGAGGATTGCCGTCGCCGAGTGGTTCGTCGTTCACGGCATCAGGGTCGTCGTCATCGCCGTCGGCGCGGTGATTGTGATCCGGCTCTTCCACACGGCCATCAGGCAGCTCCAGCAGAAGATCAGCAGCCGCCACGTCACGGGCGACCTCGAGTGGCAGCGGCGCACCGCGACGATCGGCGGCCTGCTCGACAACGCGGTGACCGTCGTCATCGGCTTCGTCGCGGTCCTGATGGTGCTGCGCGAGCTGTCGGTCGACATCATGCCGATTCTCACTGGAGCCGGCATCGCGGGTCTCGCGATCGGCTTCGGCGCGCAGAACCTGGTCCGCGACGTCATCTCCGGCTTCTTCCTGATTCTCGAGGACCAGGTTCGCGTCGGCGACCTGGCGAAGATCAACGGCGTCGCCGGGATCGTCGAGCAGATCAATCTCCGGACGATCGTGCTGCGCGACGGAGAAGGCGCCGTGCAGGTGTTTCCGAACGGCACCGTCGGGACGCTGGCGAATCTCAGCAAGCATTTCGCCTACGCGGTCGTCGACGTGCGCGTGGCCTACAGCGAGCACCTCGATCGCGTGCTCGCGACGATCCGCGACGTGGGCGCGGCGCTGGAGGCCGACCCCGAGTGGAATCCGCTGCTGCTGGCGCCGATCGACATCCCAGGTGTCGAGTCGATCGCGGACGGGTTTTCCACGGTCCGCGTACGCTACAAGACGCAGCCGCTCAATCAGAACAAAGTCGCGAACGAGCTGCGCCGGCGTCTCGTGACGCTGTTCGTCGCGCGCGGCATCCGCCCGTATGCAGGCTAACCGTTCCAACGACTATCACTTCGTCACGCGATGGAAAGTCGCGGGCACGTGCGAAGAGGTGTCGGACGTCCTCGGCGATCCGCTCGATCTTCCGCGCTGGTGGCCGATGGTGTATCTGCAGGTCGAGGAGTTACGGCCGGGCGGGAGGAGCGGCATCGGACGCCGCGTGCGGCTGCTCACGAAAGGGAAGCTCCCGTACCGGTTGCGATGGGAGTTCGAGGTCGTCGAGTCGCGTTACCCGCACGGCTTCGCGATCGAGGCGGAAGGCGACTTCGAAGGCGCCGGCGCGTGGACGTTCACGCAGCACGGACCCGACGTCGACATCCTGTTCGACTGGCGAATCCGCGCCGAGAAGCCGCTGCTGCGGTGGCTGTCGTTCGTGATGAAGCCGATCTTCGCGGCGAACCACCGATGGGCGATGGCGCGCGGCGAAGAGTGCCTGGCGCGCGAGCTCAGTCGTCGACGCGGGCAACCGCTCCGCCCGACGTCCACCGCAGAAACGACGACCCGATAAGGACGTCGATCACGCGGCGGCACGATCCCTCGTCGAGCCCCCACAGGCGCGACGCCTGCGTCACGGTCAGCCTCAGGCCGGGCATTTCCAGAAACTCCGAACGGATTCGGCCAACCAGCTCGTTCATACAACCTGCTTTCGCGGATGTGGAGAGCAAAATGCAGTCCACTCGCGGCGGCGGGACTGAATTCGCGTCTGACAGGCGGTTTTCCCCGGGTTTTCGCGCGATTGGCGACGCGGGAACGGGATGCCCTCAGACAAATAGGTCCGTGATTTCAGGCGATCGGACAAATGTGTCCGGCTGAAGGCCTTGACGGCGGGTACGGCGAAAAACAAAGATAGACAATTATGTTGTCGGCAGAACTTCATTCCACAAGATTGTACGAGGGGACGGAGACCATCGGATGAAGGCGAGCACGGCCGCGATCGCGGCGTCGCAGGGGCGGGAACACCGCCGCCTGTCGACGCTGCTCGAAGTCAGTCAGGCCCTGTCGGGCACCCTGAACATCAAGTCGGCGTTTCACCGCGTGCTGGAGATTCTGGGCAAGCATCACGGCGCGGTGCGGAGCATGATCGTGCTGCTGCGGGACGGAGGCGAGCTGCTCGTCGAGGCGTCGGACGGGCTCGATCGGCCCTCCCAGGCCGTGCAGTACCGTCTCGGCGAGGGCATCACCGGGCGGGTCGTCGAAACCGGGAAGCCGATCGTCGTGCCGCGCGTGAGCCGCGAGCCGGCGATGCTCAACCGCGCGGCGAAGCGGGCGGACAGCGACGAGCAGGAGCTGAGCTTCGTCTGCGTGCCGATCCTGCTGAACCGGCGCGCGGTCGGCGCCCTCGGCGTCGATCTCCGCTACAAGGCGGAGCGCGACTTCGAAAGCAGCGTCAAGTTCATGGGCGTTGTCGCGTCGATGCTCGCGCAGGCGGTGAAGATTCAGCGGCTCATCGAGGAAGACAAGCGGCGTCTCGTCGACGAGAACGAGCACCTGCGGCAGGAGCTGCGCGACAAGTACGACTTCTCCAACATCATCGGCACCAGCGGACCGGTCCGGCAGGTGTACGAACAGGTCGCGCAGGTCGCGGCCACCAACACCACGGTCCTCATCCGCGGCGAGTCGGGGACCGGCAAGGAGCTGATCGCGCACGCGATTCACTACAACTCGCTGCGCGCGAAGAAGCCGTTCGTGAAGGTGAGCTGCGCGGCGCTGCCGGAGAGCCTGATCGAAGCCGAGCTGTTCGGCCACGAGAAGGGCGCGTTCACCGGGGCCGAGCAGCGGAAGAAAGGGCGCTTCGAGCTCGCCGAAGGCGGCACGCTGTTTCTCGACGAGATCGGCGACATCAACCTGTCCACGCAGGTGAAGCTGCTGCGCGTCCTGCAGGAGCGCGAGTTCGAGCGCGTCGGCGGCACGGAGACCATCAAGGTCAACGTCCGGCTGATCGCGGCCACGAACAAGGACATGGAAGACGCGATCGCGAAGGGCACGTTCCGCGAGGACCTCTACTACCGCCTGAACGTCTTCACGATCTTCGTCCCGCCGCTGCGCGACCGGAAGGCGGACCTGCTGCTCCTCGCCGATCACTTCCTCGAGAAGTTCTCGCGTGAGCACGGCAAGAGCATCAAGCGGATCTCGACGCCGGCGATCGACATGCTCGTCAGCTATCACTGGCCCGGCAACGTCCGCGAGATGGAGAACGCGCTCGAGCGGGCCGTCCTGATGTGCGAAGGCCAGGTGATCCACGCGCACCATCTGCCGCCGTCGCTGCAGACGGCCGAGGCGTCCGGCACGGTCACCCGCGTGTCGCTCGAGGATGCGGTGATCGCCTACGAGAAGGACCTGATTCAGGACGCGTTGAAGACGACGAGAGGGAATCGCGCGAAAGCCGCGAGGCTGCTCGACGCGACCGAGCGGATTCTGAACTACAAGATCAAGAAGTACTCGATCGACGTCCGCCGCTTCAAAGCGTAGCGGCGACGAGGGACGCCCATCCGGCGAGGAACGCCACGCCGCCGATGGGCGTGATCGCACCGAGGATCGTCACGCCCGTGACCGCGAGCAGATAGAGGCTGCCCGAGAACAGCACGATGCCGGCGACGAACAGCCAGCCGGCGGCGGCGATCGCCTTCCCCGGAAATCGCGGCGCCAGCGCCGCGGTCAGCAGCAGCGCCAGCGCGTGATACATCTGGTAGCGGACGCCGGTCTCGAAGACCGCGAGCATGTCGGGCGACAGGCGTCCGCGAAGGCCGTGCGCGCCGAACGCGCCGAAGCCGACCGCGATGAGCCCGGCGACGGCGCCGGCGAGCACGAACGTGCGATCCATTTATCTCTCCAGCAGTCCTTTGAGCGCGTGCAGCGCGCGCTCCCATCCCGGGCTGATCACTTCGTAGTAGCGGCGCCAGCGCGCGCCTTCTTCGAATCCGCGCTGGCTGACGTGCACGTGCGTCGACGCGCCGTCCGGCGTGCACGTCACCTCGAACGCCATCGGCCCGATCGGATCGCCGTCGGGCGGCAGGAAGTACACGTCGGCGACGAAGAAGCCGTGCGCGGGCTGGTAATGCATGATGGTGCCGCGGAACACGCCGCCGAGCCGGCCGAGCGTCTCGTCGCGGAATTCGGTCGGCGGCCACGCCAGCGCGTACGGACCGAGCACGCGGGGCGCGGTGACCGCGTGCGCCACCTGCAGCCACGCGTTGAGCGCCTCCGCCTCGAAAAACGCTTTCATGATGCGCGCGACGGGCGCGTTGACGACGACGGCGACGTCGAGCGCAGGCGGCGGCGCGGCTGCGGCTTTAGCCATGAGGCACACTCATGAGGAGCGGTTTCATCATACCCCGGTGATAAAGTGGCGGTTATGTCGCAGCAGCCGCTCGCATACCTGGACGGCGAGTTCCTCGAGAGCTCGGAAGGCCGTCCGATCCGCATTCTCTCGGAGTACCTCGAACCCCTCCGTCGTTTCAGAGAGCAGAAGATTCAGGACACCGTCGTCTTTTTCGGATCGGCCCGCGTCGACTCGCGCGAGCGCGCGGAACGCGCGCTCAAGACGCTGCGCGCGCGCGGCGTCAACGAAACCGACGCGCAGTTCCAGGCCGAGCTCAACCGGTCGAAGAAGCACGTCGAGTGGGCGCGGTACTACGAAGACGCGCGGGAAGTGGCGCGCCGCCTCACCGCGTGGAGCGTCTCGCTCCGCGCCGAACATCATCGCTTCGTCGTCACCTCGGGCGGCGGCCCCGGCATCATGGAGGCGGCCAATCGCGGCGCGACCGAAGCCGGCGGCAAGACCGTCGGCCTGAACATCCGGCTGCCGTTCGAGCAGGGCGCCAACGACTACATCACCGAAGGCCTGCACTTCGAATTCCACTACTTCTTCATGCGCAAGTTCTGGTTCGCGTACCTCGCCAAGGCGCTGGTGATATTTCCGGGCGGGTTCGGGACGATGGACGAGATGTTCGAGATCCTCACGCTCGCCCAGACCGACAAGCTGTCGAAGCGGATCGCGACGATTCTCTACGGACGCGAGTACTGGGAGAAGGTCATCAACTTCGATCCGATGGCCGAATGGGGCGCCATCGCGGAGCAGGACAAGGAGCTGATCAAATGGGCCGACACGCCCGACGAGGCGTTCGGGCAGCTTCGATCGCATCTCGAAGCGCATCACCTCGAGCCCAAGACGCGGCAGGAAAAAGCGGCGCCGGGAATCGCGAAGACCAGGGGCTAGGGGCGGGGGCTAGGGATTAGGCACTGGGGATTAGGGAATAGGGATTAGGGATTAGGGATTAGGGATTGGCCATGGATCTGCAGACCAGACAATCGCTCGTCGCGCGGTACAAGGAAGGGTATCGCGCGGTCACCGACGCGCTGCAGGGCGCGACCGAGGCGGAGCTCGACGCGCGGCCGGCGCCTGGTAAATGGACGGCGCGGGAAATCGTGCACCATCTCGCCGACAGCGAGATGCAGTCCGCCTTCAGGCTGCGGCACATGCTCGCGTCGGAGAAGCCGGCGATCGCGGCGTACGATCAGGACGAATTCGCGCGGAAGCTGCATTACGACCGGCCGATCGCCGCGTCGCTGTCGGCGTTCAAAGCCGCGCGCGAGACGACCGCGGAGCTGCTCGATCGCATGGCCGACGCCGACTGGTCGCGGCTCGGCACGCACCCGGAGCACACCGACTACGGCGTCGAGAAGTGGCTGAGAATTTACGCCGCGCACGCACACGATCACGCGGATCAGATCCGGCGGGCGAGAGCCTCGGTGAAAAGGGGCTAGGGGCCGGGGCCCAGGGGCTAGAATGCGCGCGTGCGGCTGACTGCGCGCGACGAGTGGAAGTTCTTCTCGGTCCTCCCGAAGGCTGACGCGGCCTACGCGACGGCATGGTGGGTGTTGCTCCTGCTGCGCGGAGCGTTGCCCGCCGTCTTCGCGCTCGCCATGGGCGCGCTCATCGCGGCGGTCCAGCGGAGCAGCGGGTTCGCCGCGCCGCTGGCTGTCGTGGGCGTCATCTTCGTCCTTCTCCAGGTGCTCGTTCCGCTCCACACCGCCGTCGGCGCGAACCTCGGCGACAGGACGTCGGCATGGCTCTACGACCGGCTGACGTCGGCCTGCATCCGCCCTCCCGGGATGGGACATCTCGAAGATCCGTCGCTCGCGCAGGATCTCGTCGTCGCGCGCGACTTCGATCTCGGCATGACCGCCCCGCCGATGAGCGTGTCGCTCGACTTCATCGCCGGCAGCCTGGCGGAAATGGTGGGCGGCTTCGCATCGGCGCTCATTCTGTTCCGCTTTTCGTGGTGGGCGCCCGTCGTGCTCGGCGGGTCGTGGCTGTGCACGCACTACCTGCTTCGCGAGAGCGCCGTCTGGTTCGACCGGCAGACCGACGAAGTGCGCAGCGCGCAGCGAGACGCCGACTACGCGTTCACCCTCGCCGTCGATCCGCCGGCGAGCAAGGAGCTGCGCCTGTTCGGTCTCGCGGGCTGGGTGATCGAACGCTTCGTCAGCCGGCGAACGAAGCTGCACGAGCTCCAGTACCACGCGACGCGGCTGCGCGAACGTCCGCTCGCCTGGAGCCTGCTCCTCGTGACGGCCGCAAACGTGTCGGTCTTCCTCGCGCTCGCGCGCGCGATGGCGGCGGGCGCGATCACGCTCGCCGATCTCGTCGTCTACACGCAGTGCGCCGTCGGGACGTCGCTGATCGCGTTTGGCGGCCTCAACTGGGCGCTGCACGGCGCGGCGGCGCCCGTCGCGGCGGTGCTTCGTCTCGAGGCGGCGATGCTGCCCGCGGGCGCGCTGCCGATCGGTCACCGTCCGGCGGGCGCGTCGCCTGCGCGGCAGGTCCGCTTCAAACACGTCACGTTCGCGTATCCGGGAAGCGGCGCGGTCCTCGACGGCTTCGATCTGATCATCCCGGCCGGCTCCTCCCTGGCGATCGTCGGCCAGAACGGCGCGGGAAAGACGACGCTCGCGAAGCTGCTGTGCCGGTTGTACGACCCGCAGTCGGGATCGATTGAGGTGGACGGCGTCGATATCCGCGAGCTCGACATCGCGTCATGGCGTTCGCGGCTCACCGCCGTCTTCCAGGACTTCATCAGGTTCGAGCGTCCGCTGCGCGACAACGTCGCGCCGGCGGGCGCACCGGACGCGAAGATCGTCGCGGCGCTCGAAAAAGCCGGCGCGTCGACGCTGGCCGGGCTCGACACCATTCTCGCGCGCGGCTACGAAGGCGGCACGGATCTGTCCGGGGGACAGTGGCAGCGCGTGGCGCTCGCCCGCGCGCTGGCGGCCGTGGAGAACGGCGCGGGCGTGGTGCTGCTCGACGAGCCGACCGCGCAGCTCGACGTGCGCGGCGAGGCGGAGATCTTCGAACGGATCCTGAAAGCCACCCGTGACGTCACGACGATTCTGATCTCGCATCGTTTCTCGACCGTGCGGCACGCCGATCGGATCTGCGTGCTCGAGCACGGCAAAGTGATCGAGCTCGGCACGCACGACGAGCTCATGGCGAAGGGCGGCCGCTACAAGACGATGTTCGATATGCAGGCGGAGCGGTTCAACGCGAGCGAGGACGAGGAAGGGAAGGCGTATGACGTGCTCGCGTAGATCAGCGTGGAGGGCCGCCGCAGATCCCGGCGGCGCCGGGCTCGTCGCGGTGCGCCTGACAGTACTGCACGATCGCTTCGATGACTTCCTTATGCGCCCGCCTCGAGCGGACGGCTTCGGAGATCGAATGCCCGACGGCGAACGGATCGACGCCGACGCCGACAACGGTTGCGTCGTGCGGATCGCGGCGGGTTTTCGGCGCCTCGTAGCCGGTCGGCGGCGTCACCCATGGCGGCAGCTCGAAGAGGTCCGCGAACGGACGGATTGCGTCGATGTTGACGCGGAAGTCCGCTTTCGGCACGTCGAGCTTCAGCGTGGGCGCCGGCTTCTGGAGCGCGGCTCTGATGCGCGCGAGCGACGCCTGGTCGTACAACTGCGCCGCCAGCAGGGCGAGAAGAGTCAGTGTCGAAGCCACAACGACATCAATAGGACGCTCGGGCGATGAAAGAAGACTTACCGCCGACACTACCGTCGATGTGGCGCTTGTGCAAGCTGGGCTATCGCCACGAGCCCTCGATGATGATCCTGTCGATCGGGCTGGCGGTGCTGTCCGCGCTGCCCGACTCGCTCGTCGCGCTCTGGTTCAAGTTCATCGCCGACGGCGTCGAGCGGCGCGAGCCCCGGCTCGTGTGGGGCGGGGCCGCCGCGCTCGCGGTGTCCGCGACCGCCGGATGGTTCCTGCGCGTGCTCGCCGGCCGCGTCCACCGCCGGTTCCGCGACAAGGTGACCATCGCGCTCGAAGCGCACGTCGCCACGCTGCAGGCGTCGATTGCGACGATCGCGCACCAGGAAGTCCCGGCGTATCTCGACCGTCTCGCGATGCTGCGCGATCAGGTGTTCGTGCTCGACCACATGTACATGTCGGTCTTCACGCTGCTCGCCTGGATTCTGCGGCTCGGCGTCACGTTGTCGCTGCTGATGTCGATTCATCCGGCGCTCGCGCTGCTCGCGGCGTTCGCCGTGCCCACCGCCGTCGTGTCGACCTGGCGTCCCGGCGTCGAACGCGTCGTTCAGGAGAAAGCCGCGCCGTTCAACCGGCTCGCGCGGCACCTCTTCACGCTGGCGACGACGGCGCCGGCGGGAAAGGAAGTGCGCGTCCTCGGCATCGGCGCCAAGCTGATGGCCGATCGCCGCCGCGCGTGGCAGTCGGGATTCGATCCCATCGCGCGCGTCCGCTGGAGCTCGGCGATGTGGCACACGCTCGCGTGGGCGATCTTCGGAAGCGCGTACGTCGGAGCCGTCGTGTTTGTCGCCGTCGGCCTTCGTTCGACGGCCGGCAACGTGCTGCTCGTGCTCGCCGCGGGCGCGAAGTTGTCCGCGTACATCGGCGCGACCGTCGGCGAGCTGGGATTCCTGCGGGGCTTCTGGGCGTACGGCGCCCGTCGTCTGGCCTGGCTCGAGGACTATGCGGCCTCGCTCGTCGCCCATGCCGATCTCCAGCCGCCGGCCGGAAT
>DATNBT010000263.1:0-6116 GCA_035571855.1 Vicinamibacterales bacterium | reverse complement strand
GTCATCTTCTGACAGGGCGCCTGCAGCGTACGGCAGTTGTCGAAGCGGCCGATGTCGGCCGGCAGGAATCCGCCGCCGTGCGCGGCGACGATCTTGAGCCCGGGAAACCTGTCCAGCGTGCCTTCGAAGATCAAGTGCGACAGCGCGATCGTCGTGTCGAGCAGGAACCCGATGTTGTTGCCGAGCGCGCCGGCGCCGTCGAGGCGGTGGCCGGTGTCGTCGAATCCCTGCGGATGAATCATCACGACCGTCTGCAGCTCTTCGACTTTCTTCCAGACCGGATCGAGCGTCGGGTTCGCGAGCTCGCCGCCGTTGACGTTCGCGCCGACGATGACGCCGCGCAGGTCGAGCTGCTTCACGGCGTAGTCGAGCTGCTGGACCGCGAGGTCCGGCTGCTGCAGCGAGATGTTGCCCATGCCGACGAACCGATCCTTGTGCGCGGCGACGAGCGCGGCGATCTTCTCGTTCTGCATCCTGACGATGCGCGCCGAGAGATCGGGCTCGAGGAAGTACAGGAACTGGCTCGGATGCACGCTGATGACGTGGAAGTCGATGCCCATCCCGTCCATCTGCCGGAACCGCCGGTCCATCGAGGCCTGATCGATCGCCATCGGACTGCGTCCGAGGTTCGCCATTGCCTTGTCCGTCTGCGGGAAGTCTTTGACGAGCGGCCACGCCTCGTCGATGAACACGTGCGCGTGCATGTCAATCGTCCGCACGCGCTGTCCGCCGACGGCGATCTCTCGACGCTGGAGCGCGAAGGCTTCAGCCGAGCGTGAATTCGCGAGCGCGCACGAGCAGAACGCCAGACCGGCTGATTCGAGAAACGTGCGCCGCTTCATCGCAGCGACTTCTCGACGGCAAGGCGCGACGACACGTCGTTCCGCTGGTTCGAAAGGACGGCAATGCGCTGCTCCTGCAGCGACAGCCTCGAGGTGAGCAGCTGCATCTCGGTGCCCGCACGCGTGGACTGCTTCAGGTCCGCGCGCAGCGCGCGGATCTCGGTGACGACGTCGTCGAGCGTCGCCGCGCCGCGCGGCGATTGACCGGACACGACGGCGGCGCCGGCGACGGCTGCCGCGGCGAGAACGAGGACGAGCGTTCGCATGACTACCTCCGTGCTTCGGCGAGCAACGACCGATCGATGAGCGCCTGGAGCTGCACGCGCGTCCGCGGCGCGCGTTTCTGCTGCCGTGCCACCCACGGCTCTTCCGCGACGAGCACGTTCAACGCGTCGTCGGGAATCCAGGCGTTGAAGCGGAAATGATTCCAGGTCGCGGAGATCGTCGCGGCCGGCACGTTGATTCGCGGCGAGACCAGCGGCCACACGCCCGCCGGCTTCACGCGGGCCTCCGTCGACGCGGCGATCATTGCGCGCACGGCGGCGACGAGCGCCTTTCGACGTACCGGATCGTCGAGCACCGCCGTCGTCGTGTTGAGGTCGAACAGCTCGCGGTAGAGGCCGGGCGGCTGAAAGGCGATCGCGTCCGCGCCGAGCGCCGTGATGGAGTCCTGCGCGCCGGGCTCCCAGCCGGACACCGCGTCGACGGCGCCGCGCTTGATCGCGCCGGCCATGTCCGGGACGGCGACCGCGACGATCGTGACGTCGGACTCCTTCAGCTTGGCGCGCTCGAGCACCTTCGCGAGGTAATACGCGGACGACGTGTTCAACGGCGTGCCGATCCGTTTACCGCGAAGGTCGGCAATTGTCTTTATGCCCGACGACTTTCGCGCGACGATGCGGTACGCGCATTCGGCGACGGTCATGACGATGCGCAGATCGGGACGTGCGACGGAACGAATCAGCGCCTGCGTTTCGGAGTTCGTCGCCGCGTCGACGCCGCCGTCGAGCAGCACCGGAATGCCGCCGCTCACGAGATCCACGTGGGCGTCGCGCGCGCCCTGAGCAGCAAGAAAGACAGACGCCGACTCGATCGTCGTCATGTTGACGGCAATGCGAATCGACGCCGGCTGGGCCTGTACGAACTGAGAACTTAGAAGTAAGAAGTTAGAAGCAAAAACACAGAGTAGTTCTAACTTCTTAGTTCTCACGTCTTAGTTCGCCAGCGCCTTGCTAATTGCGTCGCGGAGTTTGGGATCTTCCGGCGTGACCTCGCTCGGGAAGAACGCGACCACCTTGCCCTGCTTGTCGACGACGTACTTCGAGAAGTTCCACGCCGGCAGATGGCCCGACTGGCCGAGGAACGCGTAGATCGGCGACTGCTCCGCCCCGCGCATCGTCACGACCTTCTCGAACATCGGGAACGTGACGTCGTAGGTCAGCTTGCAGAACTGCGCGATCTCTTCGGCGCTGCCGGGCTCCTGCTGGCCGAAGTCGTTGCTCGGGAAGCCGAGGACGTTGAACGGCTTCCCTTTCATCTCGCGCTGCAGTTTCTCGAGGCCTTCGTACTGCGGCGTGAAGCCGCACTTGCTCGCGACGTTGACGACGAGGCTGACCTTGCCTTTGTACTGCGCGAGGTTGCCGTCCTTGCCGAGCAGCGTCTTCGTCTTGAGGTCGTAGAACGATTCGGCCGCCATCACTATGGCCGTGGCGATGACGAGCGCGAGGGCGAACGTGAGCAGATGCACGGACAGCTTCATGACATCACCTTGAAGATGGCGAGCCGCTGATCCCGGATGGGATCGTTCACGACCGCGCTCTCCGTATTGAACACCATCGTGGGTCGATCGGTACTGTTGTATTTGGTCCACTTCGGCAGCTTCGGCGTGTTCGGATCGCCGGTGCGCGCGAACGCGAGCCACGCGTCGCTCACCTTGTCGGCGAGCTTCATCGCCTCCGGGCCTCCGCCCGTCAGCCGCTTCGCCGCCGGGATGTTGTCGAACGCGAACGGGATTTCAATCGTGTGCGGCGCGCGCAGCCGCCCGTTGTCGACCGGCGTCTCCCAGCGCCAGTAATAAAGGTAGACCGGCCCCTTGCCGAGCGCCGATCGTCGATCGGCGATGGTGATGACCGGACCGCTGTAGCGGTAGTCGCTGGCGATCAGGAAATACAGATCCGACGGCGACGCGCTGGGGTTCGCCTTCGAGTACGCGTCAATCGCCGCCGGCGCGCCTTTGCCCAGGAGATCGCCGATCCGCTTCCGCATCCCGGCATCGTCCAGCGTGAACGCTTCCGCCGGCGACTGCAGCGTGAGTTCGGTGCGCGTCGACCCGAGCATCAGCGGCACGTCCGCCGACACGGCCGATGCCGTCGGATACACCGGATGGGTCGGCACGACCTTGCCATCCAGGCCCGGCGAGAACCCCATCGTCATCTGATCGACGTTCATGCGCCGCATGGTCTCGAAGTACGCCGCCATCAGTCTGTCGATCGGCGCCGTCTGCAGCTCGCGGACCTGCGTCTTGTCCAGGCCCATCGTCTTCATCAGTTCCTGCGCGACGCGCGTGCCCTGATCCTTCTCGACGAGTTTCAGCGTCGCGCCGCTCTCGATGATTGCGCGATGGAACAAGCCCTTCGCCGACGGCATCGACAGCAGGGTCGCGACTTTCCTGCCGCCGCCGGACTGGCCGAAGATCGTCACCGTTCCCGGATCCCCGCCGAAGCGCGTGATGTTGTCCCGCACCCACTGCAGCGCCTGGACGATGTCCATCATCCCGACGTCGCTCGACGAGGTGAAGTCGGGGCCGCCCGGCTCGCTCAGGTTCGTGAAGCCGAGGACGTTGAGCCGGTGGTTGAGCGTCACGACGACGACGTCGCCGCGGCGCGCGAGGTTGAAGCCCTCGGTGATTGGAGACGAGCCGGATCCCGTCGCGAACCCGCCGCCGTGGCACCAGACCATCACCGGGCGCTTCCTCCCGTCGTTGAGCGCCGGGGTCCAGACGTTCAGGACGAGGCAGTCTTCGCTCTCGGCGCGAAGTCCGGCGCCCGCCACCGCGAGATCGTTCGCGGCGCGGCGCGCGGCGGGATTGCTCTGCGGAGCGCTCGCGCCGTACTCGAGCGCGTCGCGGACGCCGGTCCACCTGGCGACCGGCTGCGGCGGCATGAAGCGATTCCGTCCGGTGGTGTTCGCGCCGTACGGAATCCCCTTGAAGATCTTGATCCCCTCGACGTCGACGCCGCGAACTTTGCCGGCCGCGGTGTCGGCGACGACGTAGGTGTCGGCCGCGAATGCCCGCCGCGCGCCGACGATCGACGCGGCGGCGAACAGCGCGGAATGACGGACGAACTCGCGACGGGAGAAGTTGATCGTCATCGGTCCTCCTGTGCCGGACATTCTACGGCGTGTGGTACCCGCCAGCCGCCCAGCCGTACGCAACGCCAGTGACGAGGAAATTTCCACCATTCACGCTGGAGCCGTCGCCGGACGCCTGATTGCTTACGCCGCCGCTCACACTGGATGCGATGCCTGATGCAACATTTGTGGTGCCGCCGCTGACGGCGCTGTACAGGCCTGACGCGCTGTTGCCCCCTCCGCCGCTGACGGTCGACCAGTCGCCGGAGGCGGTGTTCTGCGTGCCTCCGCCCACACTGGCCTCCACTCCCGATGCCGTGTTCCACCGGCCTCCGCTCACGCTCACAGCATCGCCGCTGAGGGCATTGTGCCGCCCGGCCACGAGCCCACCTGAGCCGGTGTAAACGTGGCCGTCTCCCACCACCAGGTTGTGCGACCCATAGCGCTGCATTTCAGGAACCGGGACGTTGAGGTCCAAGCTGCTGTTGTAGCCGACGATCAGGTTTCCCAAGCCGTTCGGGTAGTCGTACGTCGCGCCGTTGTCGTTACGGATATGAACGTTTGCGCCCTTGAAGATCACATGCGGCCCAACAAGACCGTTGATCGTGTTCTGATCCACGTAGACGTACGGCGCGAGCGCGAGTAGCGACGGCGGCACACCACCACCGCCGTTCTGATCGCCGGCGATACGCGCCGCGGTTTCGCTGTTGAGACTCGTCGTCAACGCCGACTCCGCTCCCTCGGCGCGCGAAATCTCGTTGCTCAGACTCACGGTCAACGCCCCTTCCGCCGCTTTTGCGCGGGAGACCTCGGCGTTCACGTTGTTCGACAACGCTCCTTCCGCGCTTTCCGCCCGCGTGATCTCATTGTTCAGGCTCGTCGTGAGCACGGACTCCGCCTGGATCGCTCGCGACGTCTCCGTGGCCTCCGCGGCCTTCGCGCGGGTGATCTCGTTGTTCAGGTTCGTCACGATCAGCTGTTCCGCGGCAGTCGCGCGCCCAATCTCGTCGTTCACGCTCGATTGCAGGAATTGCTCAGCACCGACGGCGCGGTTCGTCTCTGTTGCCTCGGCGGCTTTTGCGCGCGTGATTTCGTTGTCCAGGTTCGTGACGATCGTGGTTTCCGCCGCGATCGCGCGCGAGGTCTCGGTGGCTTCGGCGGCTTTCGCGCGCGCGATCTCTGCGTTGAGATTCGTCGCCATCGTCTGCTCCGCCGCCTCGGCGCGTGCGACTTCATTGTTCAGGGCGACGCCGCCCTGAGCGACCGTCGCATTGGTTGCCGACTCCGCCGCCTTCGCGCGGCCGATTTCGTTATTGAGATTGGTCGTGATGGTGGTTTCAGCAGCCTGCGCGCGGGCGACTTCGTTGTTCAACGCGGCGCTCGCCGTCTGATTCGCGCTGCTCAGCGTGTCGGCGTCGCCCTGTTTGCGCGCGGCGACCTCATTGCTGGAAGCCGACTGCAATGCGGCCTCCGCCGCCTGTGCGCGCTGCGTTTCGGCAGCCAGCGCGGCGATGAGTTGGTTCACCTGCGCCTGCAGCGCGGCGATGTCCTGCTGGACGCCGCCGCCGTTCCCATTTCCGTTCGGGGGCGCGTTGCCTTGCGCACGCGCAATCGCCGGCACACCCAGGACACCCACGAGGCACAAAACGACCGTGAGACGCCAAATCATGAGCTAGCCTCCTTGATGAACGGCTGAGTTTATGGCCGTTCGGAGACAAGCTCTTCAGTAACTTTTGGGATAATCGACAGCTATGGAATTCCGCCAGTTGGGCAATTCAGGCCTGAAGGTCCCCGTTTTGAGCTTCGGCACCGGCACGTTCGGCGGCAGCAACGAGTTTTTCCGCGCCTGGGGCGACACCGACGTGAAGGACGCGACGCGGCTCGTGGACATCTGCCTCGACGCCGGCGTGAACATGTTCGACA
>DATNBT010000262.1:0-17617 GCA_035571855.1 Vicinamibacterales bacterium | reverse complement strand
CGCACGACCTCGCGGGCGAGCTCGAGATGCGCGACCTGATCCTCACCCACCGGAACGAACCGCGCGTCGTAGATCGCGACGTCGGCGGTCTGCAGCAGCGGATAGCCAAGAAAGCCGATGGACGAGAGATCCTTGTCCCTCATGTTCTCCTGCTGCTCTTTGTAGGTCGGGACGCGCTCGAGCCACGGCACCGGCACGACCATCGACAGCAGCAGATAGAGCTCGGCGTGTTCCGGCACCAGCGACTGCACGAAGAACGTGCTCTTCTCCGGGTCGAGCCCGGCCCCGATCCAGTCGGCGACGTTGTCGTACGCGTTCACCACCAGCTTCGACGTGTCGGCGTACTCGCTCGTCAGCGCGTGCCAGTCGGCGACGAAGTAGAAGCAGTCGTACTTCTCCTGCAGCAGCACCCAGTTGTTGAGCGCGCCGACGAGATGGCCGATGTGGAGCTGGCCGGTCGGCCGCATGCCGGAGACGACGCGGTATTTCGCCGTTACTGTAGCCACGAGAGAAGGAGCGACGAAGGGCGGCCGATCAGATAGTCGAGGCCGCGCGTGAGCATCAAAGCGTACAGCAGGATGAAGCCGTACGGGCGGATGAGCGAGTCGAAACGATACGCGAGCGGACGCGGCAGCAGCCCGCCGATCACGTTGCCGCCGTCGAGCGGCGGAATCGGAATCATGTTGAACACCGCGAGCAGCACGTTGATGTAGAGCGCGCGGCTCAGCATCGAGGCGATCGGCACCGTGACGTTGGCTTCCCCGCTGATGACCGGCGAGACGGGAATGAGCTTCAGCGCGATCGCGGCGACGACGGCGATTGCGAGATTGCTGGCCGGTCCCGCCGCGGCGACGAGCACGTAATCGCGCCGATGATGCCGCAGCTTCGTGACGTTCACGGGCACCGGCTTCGCCCATCCGATGAGCGGCACGCCGGCGACGATGGCGAGCAGCGGAAACAGAATCGTGCCGATGGGATCGACGTGGACGATGGGGTTGAGCGAGACGCGGCCGAGCACCCGCGCCGTGGGATCGCCGAGCGTGTCGGCCGTCCAGGCGTGCGCCGCTTCGTGCACCGTCAGCGAAAACAACAGGACGACAAAAAGGATGAAAACCTGCGCGAAATCGATGCTCGACAGGGCGTTCAAGAGAGGTACGTAAGGTTAAGGCCGCCCTGCGAAAAACGCAAGAACGGCATCGGCCACTTTCGCGCCGACAACCGCGCTCAATTCCTCTCTGGTGGCGCGTCGAACGCCGGCCAGACTCCCGAACGTCGTCAGCAGCGTCTTCCGCCGGCGCGGCCCGATGCCGGGCACGTGATCGAGCTCGGAGCGGAGGTCGCGATTGGTCCTCCGCAGCCGATGGAACGTCACCGCGAAGCGGTGCGCCTCGTCGCGGATCTGCTGAATCAGCAGCAGCGCCGGATCGTTCGGCGCAAGCGCGATGGGATCGACGTGCTCGCGCGTGTACAGCAGCTCTTCCTTCTTCGCGATGCCCACCGCGACGAGATTCGCCAGCCCGAGTTCTTCGAGCGCCTGGTACGCGGCCTCCAGCTGTCCCTTGCCGCCGTCGATCACCATCAAATCGGGAAACGGCCCGCCCTGCTCCAGCAGCTTCCGGTACCGCCGCTGCACCACTTCGTGCATGGCCGCGAAGTCATTCTGCTGCGCACCCTTGATCTTGAACTTCCGGTACTCGCTGCGCCGCATTCTGCCGTCTTCGCAGACGACCATCGACGCGACCGTCTCCGCTCCCTGGATCGTCGAGATGTCGAAGCACTCGATGCGCCGCGGCAGCGTCGCCAGCTTCAGGACGGCCTGCAGCGTCTCGAGCGAGCTGTAGTGCGACAACGCGGTCTGATTGAAGCGTGTTTCGTACGCGAGCGACGCGTTGCGCGACGCGAGGTCCACCATGCTCCGCTTGTCGCCGCGCTGCGGCACGACGATCCGGACCTTGCGGCCCGAGCGCGCCGACAGCCAGCTTTCGAGCGCTTCATGCTCCTCGGGCTCCGACGGCACGTGAATCTCCGGCGGCGCGATTCTCACGTCGTAGAACTGCTGCAGCGCCGCCTCGAGCACCTCCGCGTCCGAGGTGCCTTCGATCGCGGCTTCGTCCGCCAGCTGGCTCCCCAGCTCGACGCGTTCGACGACGCGGCCGTTGCGGACCTGAAAGGCCTGCACCACGACGCCGGCGGGGCCGCGTTTGAGGCCGAAGACGTCGCGATGGCCGAACTCGGTCGTCGCCATCTTCTGCTGGCGGTCCTGCAGCGTCTGCACGGTTTTGACGGCGTCGCGCAGCTGCGCGGCCTCTTCGAACCGCTCGCCGTCCGCCGCGTCCGACATCCGCGTCTTCAGGTTCTTGATCAGCTCCTCGTTGCGGCCTTCGAGGAACAGACCCGTCAGGCCGACGGCGCGCCCGTATTCCTCCGCCGAACAGATCGTGTCGACGCACGGCGCGATGCATCGCTTGATGTCGTACTCCAGGCAGGGGCGATCGCGTTTGCCGGTGATCACCTCGTTGCACGACCGGATCCCGAACAGCCGGTGCGTCAGCGACATCGTCTTGCGCGCGAACTGCGCGGGCATGAACGGCCCGGCGTACGTGCCGCCGTCGCGCTCCACACGCCTGGCGACCAGCACGCGCGGAAACGGCTCGTTGGTCGTCAGCTGCAGGTAGGGATACGTCTTGTCGTCGCGCAGCAGGATGTTGTATTTCGGCGTGCGCTGCTTGATCAGGTTGTTCTCGAGCGCCAGCGCCTCGACGACCGAGTCGGTGACGATGACCTCGAGCCGGGCGATTTCGTCGAGCAGGGCCGAGGTCTTCGGATCCGATCGATCGGCGCCCAGGTAGTTGCGCACGCGGTCGCGCAGCGCGCGGGCCTTGCCGACGTAGATGGTGTCGCCGGAGGCGTTCGAATAGATGTACACACCAGGCTGCTCGGGGAGACGCGCGATCTGCTCCTTGAGATCCTGGATGGCCATACGCTACTCTACTGCGACCGCATGACCTTCACCGGCGCCATTGGCGCAGCGTGCATGTACCCGCTGCGGATGATCATCCGCGCATGCGTCGCGCTCAGAATTCACCCGAACACGCTGACGCTGATCGGCTACTTGATCAACGTCGCCGCGGCGTTCGCGCTCGGATACGGACACTTCGTCTGGGCCGGCGGGATCATCGTCGTCGCGAACATCTTCGACATGATCGACGGCAAGGTCGCCAACGAGCTGCAGCTGAAGTCGGAGTTCGGCGCTTTCTGGGACTCCACGCTCGACCGTCTTTCCGACCTCGCGCTGCTGACCGGCCTGATCTACATGTATTCGAAGCTCGGCAGCGGCGACTACGTGATGGTGGCGGCGCTCGCGCTGATCTTTTCCATTATGACAAGCTACGCAAGGGCGCGCGCGGAATCGCTCATCCAGAAGTGCAAGGTGGGCTTCATGGAGCGGCCCGAGCGGATCGTGCTCTTGATACTGGGCGCGTTCACCAACCGCATGGCCGCCGTGCTCTGGGTGATTCTCTCGCTGTCCATCGTCGCCGTCTGGAACCGCATCTACTACACGTATCTCGTGCTCAACCGCAAGCCGATGCCCTCACGCGAGGGCGTGCGCGGGTTCTTCAATCGGGCGTTCTTCTGGACCGACGAGCGCACGACGCTCGCCTACGACCTGTGGGTGATCGCGATCCTCGCGTTCATCTGGCTCACGCCGCCGGCGTGGATTGGAGACCCCAGGCCGCCGGGCTGGGGCCTCGTCGACATCGTCCGTTCGTATTTCTGATGCAGCGTCCGCCTTCAGGCGGACCGTCTATCTGCAGCCCTGGTGCATGCATCCACACCGCAGCTCGGTGTGGTCACCTGATTTCTTACAGTACTCGCTGCAGTACTTTCCCCATTGGGACTTCGGCGGGACCTGGCACTCGCACGCGGGATGGGCGCACTTCGCGGTATCGTTCGCCATCACGGCCTCCAGTACCGGGGACTATACGCTTGTCAGTCTCCAGTCTCCAGTCGGCGGCCGTAGGCCTGAAGGCCTGCACGACGAGTGTCTAGGCGGTCGCGCGCTTTTTCTTCCCGTTCGCGGCGGCTTTGCCGTTGACGGTCGCCTTGGCGGGCGCCTTCTTCTTCTCGCTCACGCGATCGAGGCTTCGCTTCAGCGCCTCCATCAGATTCACGACCTTGGGCGGCTCCTCGACCTCGGGCGCCACGACTTCGCGGCCTTCGATCTTCGCGTCGATGATCTCGCGCAGGCCTTCCTGATACTCGTCCTTGTATTCCTTGAGATTCAGCGGCGCGACGAACGTGTCGATGACCTGCTTGGCGAGCTTGATCTCCTCGGGCTTCACCTTGGCCGGCACCGAGTTGAGCTCCTCGACCTGATCCATCCCGCGGATTTCGGCCGCGTGATGCAGCGTGTGCATGACGATGCCCTTGCCGTGCGGGCGGACCGCGACGAGATACTCGCGTCCGTACAGCGCGAGCTTGCCGACGCCGACCTTTCCCTTCATGCCTTCACGCATCACCGCGAACGCGTCGGTCGCGACGCCGCCGTCGGGCGCGAGGTAGTACGTGCTGTCGATGTACATCGGGTCGATCTCGGTGTCGTCGGCAAACTGCACGAGATCGATCACGCGCGTCGATTCGGTCCGGACGTTCTCGAAGTCCTCCTCGCCCAGGACGACGTACTTGCCCTTCTCGTACTCGTAGCCCTTCACGAGCTCGGTGTTGTTCACCTCGCGCTCGCACGTCGGGCACCACTTCTTCTGCTTGATGCGGGTGTTGCATTCGCCGTGCAGCTGATTGAAGGAGAGCGTTGCGCTCGACTCGGTGGCCGGGAACACCTTGATGGGGATGTTCACCAGGCTGACTTTGAGATATCCCTTCCACGTCGCTCGTGCTGCCATAGGCCTACATTATCGGGTTCTGAGTTCTAAGTTCTTAGTTCTAACTTCAGACGTCGTCGCGTTCGTCGTGATCGACCAGGTCCAGCCCGGAGCCCCCGAACTGTATGTCGTGCCTGGCGATCTTGTCCCTCAGCACGCGCCGGGCGCCGGAATACTCGTTGAGGGGGACAATCAGCCGGCGTGCAAGGTTGCGCAGCCTGGACGTGACGATGAGCGCCACGTCGTGCTCGCCTTCCCGCCACGAGATGCCGCCGATTTCGTGGTACGGGATGAACGCCGACTCCGTCCAGATGCCGTCCTCGTAGAAACCCCGCATGATGCTGCGGCTCATCGGAAACAGATAGCCGTAATACAGAAACATCATCGCCTGGCCGAAGATCCGCGCGTCGACGCGGAAGCCCTGATAGAGCCGGTACACCCTGGCCACGTTGTAGATGAGGATGACGCCGAGAAACACGCCGATCGCGAGCTGCATGACGTAGTACGGCGGCTTGGGTCCGCGCCACGTCAGCAGCGCGCCGCGCCGGCGCTTCATGTAGATCGCGTACTGCACCGCCAGCCGCGCGTTCGCGATGAGAAAACCGGCGCCGAGCAGAAGAAACGTCGCCGCGATAATTCCCTGAACATCCGTAGTCCCGCTCACATCCAGCACTCTATATGATCCCTGGCAGCACCCTATCCGATCCCGTGAAGCACACGACGTAATCCATAGGGCGCTCTGTGGTTGTGTTGTAACATCTGCCGGGGGTTTTCCTTTTGGTCCTGTCCGACCGCGACATCCGCAAGCACCTCGAGAGCGGCAAAATCCGCATCACGCCGGCCATCGATCTCAGGACGCAGCTGGGCAGCTGCTCGGTGGACTTCCGCCTCGGCACGAAGTTCCGCGTGTTCGAACACAGCCGCTTCGCGTACATCGATCTCCGGAAAGGCGTCGACGTCGACGAGATCATGCGCGAGGTCGAGATCGGACCCGAGGAATCGTTCACGCTCCATCCCGGACAACTGGTGCTCGGCATGACCATCGAATCGCTCGAGCTCTCGCCCGACCTGCTCGCGCGGCTCGAAGGCCGCAGCAGCCTCGGCCGTCTCGGCATCATCGTCCACGGCACGGCGAGCGTGTTCGATCCCGGATGGATCGGCAATCCGACGCTCGAACTCGGCAACGTCGGCATCCTGCCGGTGTCCCTGTACGCGGGCATGCGCATCTGCTCGTTCACGTTCGAAACGCTCTCGTCGCCCGCCGAGGTGCCGTATACGGCGAAAGCCGGCAGCAAGTACGCGCACCAGACCGGCCCGTACGCCAGCCGGTTCGCCGCAGAGAAAGACATCAAGCAGTAATGCGCCCTCACGTCGAAGCATTGGACTCCATTCTCGGCGTCCAGTTCCCCGTCCTCGACGACGGGTTCGTGCGGGTCGTGGACTACATGGGCGACGACGGCGCGGTCGTGCAGGCGGCGCGGGTGTCGTACGGCGCTGGGACGAAGAAAGTTCACGAGGATCGCGGCCTGATCCGGTATCTCCTCCGGCACGCGCATACCACGCCATTCGAGATGTGCGAGATCAAGCTGCACGTCCGCGCGCCGATGGACGCGTGGCGGCAGTGGATCCGCCATCGCACCGCGAACGTCAACGAGTACTCGACGCGGTACTCCGTCGCCATCGACGCCGCGCAGAAGACGCCGCCGGACAAGTGGCGGTCGCAGTCCTCCGACAACCGCCAGGGCAGCGCCGGCTTCCTTCCGCTCGCGCAAGGCGAGTCGCTCACGCGAGGAGAGATCGAGCTCCAGACGCTCGCGCGGAAAACGTACGAGGATCGCCTGGCCGCCGGAGTCGCCCGCGAACAGGCCCGCAAGGATCTCCCGCTGTCGACCTATACCGAGGCGTACTGGAAGGTCGACCTCCACAACCTGCTCCACTTTCTCCGCCTTCGCGCGGACGCCCACGCGCAGGAGGAAATCCGCGCGTTCGCCTCGGTCATCGGCGACGAGATCGTCTCGAAGTGGGTGCCGCTCGTGTGGGAGGCGTTCACGGACTACCGCCGCGAGTCCATGTACCTGTCGCGCATCGAAGTCGAGATCGTTTCGGCCCTGGCGACCGGCGACGCGACCCGCGCGAAGGCCATCGTCGCGTCGATTCCCTCGAAGCGCGAGCGCAACGAAATCGAGGACAAGCTGAAGACGCTCGGATTCACGTTATGAATCTGAAGGTAAGGAAACTGAACCCGTCCGCGATCCTGCCCTCCTACGCGCGCGAGGGCGATGCCGGTCTCGATCTCTTCGCGGTCAAAGCGATGGTGATCGAGCCGGGAAAGTCGGCGCTCGTGCCGACGGGCATCGCCATCGAGCTGCCGTCGGGCACCGAGGCGCAGGTGCGGCCGCGCAGCGGCCTCGCGCTGAAGCACGGCATCTCCGTGCTGAATACGCCCGGCACGATCGACGAAGGCTATCGCGGCGAAGTCGGCGTGATCCTGATCAACCACGGCGCGAACGCGTTCGCCGTCGAGGCGGGCATGAAGATCGCCCAGATGGTCGTCAGCCCGCGGATTCAGGTGACAGTGGAAGAAGTCGCGGAGCTCAGCGACACGCAGCGCGGCTCGAGTGGATTCGGATCCACCGGGCATTAGACAGGCCTGAAGGCCTGTCCTACGGGTAACAACTGCTACGAGTACAACTGCGAGTTGTAAAACGGCGCGAGCGCGGCGAGCGTGGCCGTGAGCAGCGCGTTCTTGCGGCCCACCAGATCTTTCGTCAGCCAGCCCCAGGCGCCGCGCGTGCTGCGAATCGACGCGCCGGCCATCTCGTCGATCACGTCGCCCAGTTCCCGGCCGGCCTGCACCTGCGCGATCACGGAATCCGGAAGCACGATGCGCCCGCCGGCGCCGTAGCCCCAGCGCGTGCCGTCGGTCGCCGCGGCCCAGGACGTCAGCGTCATCACGGGATCTGTGGACAGGCCGCCCTCGAGGCCGAGGGCGATGAACGGCGCGGTCAGTCCCTTCGTCGCGGTCCGCGCGCGCAGCTTCGCGCCGTCGAGCGTCTCTCGATCGGTCATCGGCATGCGCGGCGCGATGCCGGTGACGTCGAGCGTCCGCAGCGTGGCTTTGCTGAACGCGGGAGCGATGGCGCCGATTCGTTCGACCGCACGCTGAACGGCATCGACCTTCGCGGCGCTGGTCGACGCGACAACAATTATCAAATTACCAGACTACCCGATTATCCAATCAGACCCGTGACTGGTATTCGCCCGTTTCGGTGTTGACCCGGATCCGGTCGCCTTCGTTGATGAACGACGGGACGTTGACGACGAGGCCCGTTTCGAGCGTTGCAGGCTTGATCTGCGCGCTCGCCGTGGCGCCTTTGATGCCGGGCACGGTCTCCTTCACGAGGAGATCCACGGTCGGCGGCAGCTCGATGCCGACCGGCTCTTCGCCGTAGAACTCGACGCGAATGAGCATCTCCGGCATGAGGTAGTCCTTGGAATCGCCGAGCGCTTCGGCAGAGATATGAATCTGCTCGTAGCTCGTCGTGTCCATGAAGTAGAACATGTCGCCGTCGTTGTAGAGATACTGCATCTCGCGCTCGTCGAGCGACGCCCGCTCCACGTCTTCCTCCGCGCGGAACTTCTCGTCCATGAGCGTCTGCGTGCGGATGTTCCGCATGCGCACCTGGATGTGCGCGCGTTTGTTGCCCGGCGTCAGGTGATGGAGCTCGATCAGCCGATAGAGCTCGTTGCCCAGCTTGATCAGGTTGCCCTTGCGAAGTCTCGTCGCTTGTACGTATGTCGGCATGCGTTTATATCCGGATAACCATTGATCGTATCATTAACTGAGCAATGTTCAAGAAACTGTTCGCCGGGCTCGTGCTGCTCACCGCCGGCTTCATCGGCGGACTGCTCCTGACCTCTCGCCTGCACATCAACAACGACTCGCTCGCCGACGAACTGCGCGCGCCGTCCGCCGCGGGCACTCCCGCGCCGCCGCCGGCGCCCGTCGCCGCGCCGGCCACGACGCCGCCGGTCTCCGGCGGTCCCGACTTCACGCACATCGCCGGCCAGGCGGTCAAAGGCGTCGCCAACATCTCGTCGCTGCAGGTCGAGCGCCGGGCGAACTCGCCGTTCGCCAACGATCCGTTCTTCCGCTACTTCTTCGGCGACAACAACGACCTCTTCGGCGACCGCCGGTCGCTCAGCCTCGGCTCGGGCGTCATGATCTCCTCCGACGGCTACATCGTCACCAACAACCACGTCGTCGGCGAGAACATGAGCGCGATCACGGTGACGCTGCCGAACAAACGCGAAGTCCGCGGCCGGCTCGTCGGCACCGATCCGGCGACCGACATCGCGCTGATTCGCCTGCAGGTCAACGGACTGCCCTCGATTCCCTGGGGCGATTCGAGCAAGCTGCAGATCGGCGAATGGGTGCTGGCGATCGGCAGCCCGTTCCAGCTGAGCTCGACGGTCACGGCGGGCATCGTCAGCGCGACCGGACGCACGAATGTCGGCTTCGCCGACTACGAAGACTTCATTCAGACCGACGCCGCGATCAATCCCGGCAACTCCGGCGGCGCGCTGATCAATGCCCGCGGCGAGCTCATCGGGATCAACACGGGCATCTTCTCTCAGAGCGGCGGCTATCAGGGCATCGGCTTCGCGGTCCCGAGTCAGCTGGTGCGGCGGGTCGTCGACGACCTGATGAAGTACGGCGAGGTGCGCCGGGGCTCAGTCGACTTCCTCGTCGAGAACCCGACGCTCGAAGAAGATCCATCGGGCGGCGTCGGCGCCGGCCACGGCGCGCTCGTGTCGCGGATGTACCGCAACTCGGCGTCGTTTGAAGCGGGATTGCGGCCCGGCGACGTGATCACCGGACTGAACGGGAAAACCGTGGAAGATGCGTCGCAGTTCAGGAAGATGGTCGCGGATTCGAAGATCGGATCGACGGCGATGCTGCGCATCACCCGGAACGGCCGCGCGACGGAGCTCAAAGTGCCGATCGAGTCGAGCTCGTCGACGGCCTCACGGCGCAGAAGGTAGTCTCCGCCTCAGGCGGACGCCGGGGCGCCCTTGCGCGCCTCGTACCACGACTCGAACTCCTTGAAGCCGCGTCCGAGGTTGACCGGCTTCAGCATCCGGCCTTCCATCACTTCGGTCGTCTTGTAGCCGTTGCCCGTGATGCAGACGACGACCGGGTCGTCGCGGTCGATGAGGCCGCGGCGGACGAGATCGATCGTGGCCGCGAGCGTCGTCCCGCCCGCCGGCTCGGTGAAGATGCCTTCGGTTTCGGCCAGCAGCTGAATCGCGTCGACGATCTGGCGATCGGTGACCGCCGCGCCGCTGCCGCCGGTCGATCGGATCGCTTCGAGCGCCTGATAGCCGTCCGCCGGGTTGCCGATCGCGATCGACTTCGCGATCGTGTTCGGCCGGACCGGTTCGGGATGATCGAGGCCTTCGTTCAGCGCGTTGATGACCGGGCAGCAGCCGGCCGCCTGGGCGGCATGAATGTGGGGCAGGTCGCCCGACACCAGCCGGATTTCCTTCAGCTCGCGCAGCCCGCGCACGATTCTCGGCAGCAGCGTCGCGCCGGCCACCGGCGAGATCAAGTGCGTCGGATATCTCCATCCAAGCTGCTCGACGATCTCGAAGCCCATCGTCTTCGCGCCTTCGGCGTAGTACGAGCGGAGGTTGATGTTCACGAAGCCCCAGCCGTACCTGTCGCCGACCTGCGAACACAGGCGGTTCACGTCGTCGTAGTTGCCGGAGATCGCGAGAATCGTCGGCCGGTAAATCGCGGAGCCGAGAACCTTGCTCGCCTCGAGGTTGTCCGGAATGAAGACGCAGCACTCCATCCCGAGCCGCGCGGCGTGCGACGCGACGCTGTTCGCCAGGTTTCCCGTCGACGCGCACGCGAGGACGTTGAAGCCGAGTTCGAGCGCACGCGTGGCCGCGACCGAGACCACGCGATCTTTGTACGAGAGCGTCGGATGGTTGACGCTGTCGTCTTTGATGTAGAGCTCGTTCAGGCCGAGACGCTCGCCGAGGCGCGTGGCGCGGACGAGCGGCGTGAATCCCGAATTGAACCCGGTTCGAGGTTCACCGGTGATCGGAAGAAGTTCGCGGTAGCGCCAGAGATTCTTGGGGCGGCGTTCAATCTCGTCGCGCGTGACCGTGATCGCACTGTAGTCGTAGAACGGCTCGAGAGGCCCGAGGCACTTTCCGCAGACGTACGAGGCGTCGGCCGGATATTCAGAATGGCAAAGGTGACAGCGAAGACCCTTCAACGCGCTTGCGCCCACACATCCCCCTCACGCGAGCACCCCGAAAATTACATGTGAGAGGTTTGGACTGCGGAGCAAGTCGTCTCCCTCATCTGCAGGAATTGGCACCTAACCGCGAATCGGGGTGGAACTCAAACCTCGCGTGGTTGCCGTGGCGTCGTCGGGCCTGTCCCTCAGCCACTCTAGATAAGCAGAGCTATTCAGTTGTGCCGAACAATATAGCACGATCTACGCGCTGCACTCTCCGTCCATCACTTCCGGCGCAAACTCAGCGGATTCAGCGAGATCGACGAAGTCGGTGACGACGGCTTCCTGCTGCGTCAGGCGCTCGAGATCCGCGAGCGTCAGCCGCACGCGCTCGACGCTGACCCGGCGGAAGAAGTCCGGCGCGGACTCGCCGGCGTTGCGCTCTTTTGCATACAGGTCGATCAGCCGTTCGACCGCTTCGGGAATCCGCCGCGCCGGAATCTTCGACGCGAGGCGTCCGAACGTCGCGCCGCCGTGCTCCGTGCCGCCGCCGACCATCACGAAATACTGCGGGATCGGCTTCGACCCCAGGCGGCGGATGCTGCCCTGGAAGCCGATCGTCGCGATGTGATGCTGTCCGCAGCCGTTCGGGCAGCCGCTGATCTTGATGCGCGCGCCGTCGGCTTTCTCGATCAGATCGGGACGCGCACGCAGCGTGTCCTCGAGCAGCTTGCCGAGGCCGCGCGACTGCGTGACCGCGAGGCGGCACGATTCGGCGCCCGGGCAGCTGGCGACGTCGGCGACGGTGTTGCCCGCGGCGAGACCCAGTCCCGCGGCCGCGAGCTTCGAGTACAACGCCCGCACGTCGGCGGTCTTCACCCAGCGGAACATCAGGTTCTGTTCCATCGTGACGCGGATGGAGCCGTCGCCGTACGACGCGGCGAGCTCTCCGAGCACGCGCATCTGCGGGCTCGTGAAGTCGCCGAGCGGGATCGTCGCGAGCACCGTGACGTAGCCCTTCTGCTTCTGCGGCACGACGGCGGTCGTCTTCCAGCGGGTGAAGTCTTCGTCCCTGCTGTTGAGCACGGGGACGACGACCGGCGTGATGCCGGGCCCGCGAACTTCGCCGGCCATGACGCGCGACGCGATGGCGTTTTCGACCGGCGCTTCGCCGCGCGCCGCCGGCGCGGGTTCCTCCGCCGGCGTGTCGATCTCGAGCGTCGGCACTTCGCCGTTCAGGCGGATCTTCGCGAGCTCCTGCTCGTAGATGCCCTTCCAGCGTCCCCACCCGAGCGACTTGATCATGAACTTCGTGCGATTGCGCTGCTTGTGCTGGTAGTCGCCGTACCGGTGGAACACGCGCAGGACGGCGTCCGCGACGCGGAGGATCTCCGACGCGGGCAGGAACTCGTGAATCACGCCGGCTTCCGTGCACATCAGCGCGGTGCCGCCGCCCGCGATCACGCGGAATCCGCGGCCGCCCGTCGGCGAGACGCGCGCGAGGAACGCGAGGTCGTTGATGTGCGTCGCGATGTGATCGGTCGCGCAGCCTTCGAACGCGATCTTGAACTTGCGCGGCAGCACGCCGCTCAGCTTGTGCCGCAGGAGATAGCGCGTGAGCCCTTCGGCGTACGGCGTGACGTCGAACACTTCGTCGGCGCCGACGCCCGCGTACGGGCAGCCCGTGATGTTGCGGACCGAGTTGCCACACGCTTCACGCGTCGTCAACCCCGAGTCGGCCAGCAGCCGCATGGCGGGCTCGACGTCGTGGAGCTTCACGAAATGAAACTGGATGTTCTGCCGCGTCGTGATGTGCCCGAAGCCGCGCGAGTATTGCTCGCCGACGTCCGCCAGCGCGTTCAGCTGCGCCGTGGTGATCACGCCCTGAGGCACTTTGACGCGCAGCATCTGCGCGTCTTCGGCTTGCCGCTGCCCGTACGTGCCGCGCACGAGGCGGAACGTGCGCCACTGATCGGGCGTCATCTCGCCGCGCTCGTACTTCTCGAGCGTGCGGACGAATTCCTCGATGTCCGCTTCTTTCGCGAAGCTCAGCCGCGCGCGGCCGTAGGTGGACTGCTCGGCTTCGTTAATTGGGGCTGCCATAATGTCTCTGCTACTGATACAACGTCGCCGACGACGATCGTGCCGGGTCCGGAGGTAACAATCGTCGCACGTCCCCCCGCCAGATCGTCAAGTGTACCGCGCCAGGCCTGCTGCCTGGGCGTCGAGGCGTCAACGACCACCGCGACAGGGGTTGCCGCCGCCCACCCGCGCGCCACGAGACGCCCCGCCAGCGCCGCCGCGTTCGCCAGCCCCATCAGGACGACGAGCGTGAGACCGCCGGCCGGCAGCTGCTGGACGGCGGCCGCGAAAGTATCCTCGTCGTGGCCGCTGACGACGACGAACGAGGCCGAGAGGCCGCGATGCGTCACCGGGATACCGGCCAGCGCCGGCGCGGCAATCGCGCTCGTCACGCCCGGCACGACCTCGAACGCCACGCCGGCCGAGGCCAGCGCGATCGCTTCCTCCCCGCCGCGCCCGAGCACGAACGGGTCCCCGCCCTTAAGACGCACGACACGGCGTCCGCGTCGCGCCGCGCGAATCATGAGCGCGTTGATCTTGTCCTGCGCGAGCGCGTGCCGGCCCTGGCGCTTGCCGACGAAGAACCGCTGCGCGTGCCGCGCGTAGCGAAGAATGCGCTCGTCGATCAGCGCGTCGTAGAGCACGAGATCCGCGGTCCGCAGTCGCGCGATCGCTTTGCGCGTGAGGAGCCCGGGATCGCCGGGTCCGGCGCCGACGAGCGCGACGTGGCCCGCGTCGACAGGCCTCAAGGCCTGTGCTACGTCTTTCCTGTCGTCGTGCAGACCTTCAGGTCTGCCATACAACCGGTTCAGCGCTTCGAGCAGCAGCGGTCTTCGGGCGTCCATCGCCACGCCCCGCGCTTTCCACTCGCGCCGCTGCCGGCGCGCTTCACGCATCCACAACGCGAGATCGCGTCGCGGCAGCAGCTCGTCGAATCCCTGCCGCACGAGCGCCGTCAGCCCGGGCGCGTCGCCGCTCGTCGAGATCGCGATCGTCAGGCCCTCGCGGCGGATGACGCCGCTCAGGAACGCCGACGCGTTCGCCGGATCGTCCACCGCGTTCACGAAGAGTCGCCGCGCTTCCGCGGCAGCCGCCACCTCGCGGTTGACATCCGGCGTCGCCGCCGCGACGACAAACCACGCGTCGTCCAAATCACCCGGGACGAACGGACGTCGATCGATGACGACGCCGCAGGAGGCCGCCGTACGCTCGACTTCGTCAACGACTTCCGGCGCGACGACATGCACCTCGGCGGCAGCCGCCAGGAGCTGCTGCAGCTTGGCCGCCGCGACCGGTCCTCCACCGACGAGGAGCACACGACGCCCCGCGAGGTTCAGGAAGAGAGGAAGCAGCATTTATAGATAATGGTACCATGCGTCCGCCTTCGCTCTTCGAGCTTCGACGAGGCCGGCTCTGCCTGCTTCTCGCGTTCACGGTATCGTTCGCGCTTCCCGCCATGGCACAACGGCTGCCGGGCGGCGTGACGCCGAGCCATTACAACCTGGCGTTCGACGTGGACCTCGCGAACGCGCGATTCACGGGCACCGAGCTCATCGACGTCGAGCTCGAGCGCGCGTCGAAGTCGATCGTCCTGAACGCCGCGGAGATCACGTTCAAGGACGTCGAGATCCGCAGCGCCGCTCTCACACAGAAAGCCACGGTGTCGCTCGACGCGTCGCGTCAGATGGCGACGCTCACCGTGCCGCGCGACGTCGCTCGCGGCCGCGCGCAGATCTACGTCACCTACGCCGGCATCCTGAACGACAAGCTGCGCGGCTTCTATCTGAGCACCGAAAAGGACCAGCGGATCGCGGTCACGCAGTTCGAGTCCACGGATGCGCGGCGCGCGTTCCCGTCGTTCGACGAGCCCGCGTATAAAGCGACCTTCGACATTTCGCTGACGATCGACGCCGTCGACATGGCGATCTCCAACAGCCGCGTGATCTCGGACAGGATGACGGGTTCGAAGCACACGGTGACGTTCGCGACGACCCCGAAGATGTCGTCGTATCTCGTGGCGATGGCGGTCGGACGCTTCGGATGCGTCGAAGGCGCGGCCGACGGCACGCCCATCCGCGTCTGCGGCCTCGAAGGCAAGCAGCAGATGGGCCGGACGGCGCTCGATGCAGCGCAGCAGGTGCTGCGTTTCTACAACACCTACTTCTCCACCAGATATCCGTTCGGCAAGCTCGACATGCTCGGCGTCCCCGACTTCGCGGCCGGCGCGATGGAGAACACCGGCGCGATCTTCTATCGCGAGCGCGATCTGCTGGTGGACGACAAGGGCGCCTCGCTGACCGCGCGCAAGCGCATCGCGCACGTCGTCGCGCACGAGATGGCGCATCAGTGGTTCGGCGATCTGGTGACGATGAAGTGGTGGGACGACATCTGGCTGAACGAAGGCTTCGCCAACTGGATGGAAAGCCGGCCGCTCGCGAGCATGCGGCCCGACTGGAACGTCGCCGTGGACGACGCGATCGACAACCAGGCCGCGCTCAACCTCGACTCGCTGAAGACGACGCACGCCGTCCACGCCGCCGTCGAGACGCCGGAACAGATCGACGAGGCGTTCGACGCGATCACGTACGACAAGGGCGCGGCCGTCCTGCGCATGGTCGAGAACTACGTCGGCCCCGACGCCTTCCGCCGCGGCGTGAACAATTATCTGCAGGCCCACGCGTACGGCAACGCGACTTCGCAGGATTTCTGGACGGCCATCTCCGACGCGTCCGGCAAATCCGTCGATCGCATCCTGCCGTCGTTCATCAACCAGCCGGGCGCGCCGCTGCTGGAGGTGTCGCTCTCCTGCGTCAACGGCCGCTCGACGCTCGACGTGTCGCAGCAGCGGTTCTTCCAGGATCCTGCGGCCGGGTCCACGCGATCGCCCGAGCGCTGGCAGATTCCCGTCTGCGTGAAGACGGCAGGCACGGGCGGCGGCTGCGATCTGATCGCCGACAACAAGCAGGCGCTCGCGCTCGGCAACAGCTGCGTGCCGTGGGCGTTCGTGAACGCGGGCGCGCAGGGCTACTATCGGACCGCGTACAGCGCGGACATGCTCCGCGCGCTGGCGCCGCGGATCCAGGAATCGCTCAGCCCGCCCGAACGTGTGTCGCTCGCCGGCGACGAATGGGCGATGGTGCGCGCGGGCCGCGACTCGGCGGCGAACTACCTCACGCTGGTGCGCGGGTACGCCAACGAGCACGTCAACGGCGTCCTCGACGGCATCACGGGGCGGCTCGAGATGATCAACGACTACGTGACGACCGCGGAGAGCCAGCCGCGGTTCCAGCGTTTCGTGCGCGACCTGTTTTCGCCGCTGTTCCAGGAAATCGGGTTCACGTCGACGGCCGTCGACAGCGACGAGCGGCGGGCGCTGCGCGCGACGCTGATCCACATGCTCGGCGACATCGGCGAGGATCCCGCCATCGCGTCGAGGGCCCAGACGGCGCTCGATCGCGCGCTGGCCGGCAGTCAGCCTCTCGATCCGACGCTGGCCTCGTCCATCGTCTCCGTCAGCGCAAGGCACGGCGACGCGGCGCTCTTCGACGCGCTGCTGGCGGCCGCCGAGCGTTCGTCGTCCGGCGACGAGAAGTACCGGTATCTGTATGCGCTCGGCAAGTTCCGCGATCCGAAGCTGATCGCGCGCGCGCTCGAGTACTCGCTCACGCCGAGGCTGCGGACGCAGGACACCGCGTCGTTCTACCGGACGCTGCTCGAGCAGGCGCCGGCGCGCGCGCAGACGTGGACGTTCATGCAGACGCACTGGCCCGAGATCGAGCCGAAGATCAGAGTGTTCGAAGGCGACACGACCATCACGTCGGCGCTCGGCAACTTCTGCGACGCCGCGAACCGCGACGAGGTCACCGCCTTCTTCAAGGACCATCCGCTGCCCGGCGCCGCCCGCACGCTGTCGCAGACGGTCGAGCGGATCAACAACTGCATCGCGCTGCGGACGGCGCAGACGCCGAACGTCGCGGAGTTTCTCGCGAAGCAGTAGTACGGGCCTTGAGGCCCGTCTCACAGAAAGCACTTTGCAGTAAGAAGCTCGTCGTGCTACCGTGTCCGGCATGCCTCGATGGACTGCCGTGTTGCTCGCCGCCGCCTTCAGCACGTCGTGCGGACTGTACAAGCCGTCCGCCGAAGACCTGCGAAACGATCCCCATGGCCACCTGATCTGGGCGGCCCGGACCGGCGACGTCGCCGCCATCCGCACGCTCGCGGCGACCGGCATCGATCTCGACGACTCGCGCCGGACCCCGCTCGTCTTCATCTTTCCCGACTTCGATCACTTCGCCTGGACCGCGCTCCAGCATGCCGTGGCCAAGGGCCAGGTCGGCGCCGTGCGTGCCCTGCTCGAATGGGGCGCTGACCCGGACGCCCAGCGGGACGGCGGCACGCCTC
>DATNBT010000261.1:0-2231 GCA_035571855.1 Vicinamibacterales bacterium | reverse complement strand
TCCCAGTCCGGTACCCAGTTTACGATGGCCCGCTTGATTTGATCCGCCGTCATCTGCTCCCGTTCGGCGCGGTCGACGAGCGACGCCAGCTCTTCGTCAGAGGCGAAGCGCAACGCGACGAGCTGCGGCTTGCTCAGCCGGGCGAGCGTGCCCTGTTGAGCGGCGTTGAGCAGCGTCGCGGCGCGCAGCCGCATCTCGAGCTTGATGATCCGGTCCTGCAGCTTCGTCGTGTACACGCGGCTGATCGACAGCAGCATGAAGATGGCCCCAAGCAGTCCGAGGACGCCCAGCGCCATGGTGTAGCGGCCGCCGATATAGAACCAGCGGAGGCCGAAGGCGATGAGGGCGATCACGAGGAATGCGAACCCGATGCCCGTCATCTTGGGGTTGTGCCGGTGACTCGCGTAGTTCTGTGTTGGCATTTGGGTAGTCTCTACCTTCAGGCGGACAATCTCAACCGTGCGACGAGGCTCTGAAAATCCTTAGGGACGGGCGCTTCGAACCGCATCGGCGCGCCGTTGACCGGATGCGCAAAAACGAGACGGAGGGCGTGCAACGCCTGGCGCGGGAAGTCGATCGGCCGTAATTCGTCGGGCCCGAACACGTACCGCCGCTCGCCGACCAGCGTGTGGCCGCGCAGCCGCGCCTGGAGCCTGATCTGATTCCGCTTCCCGGTTTCGAGCCTCACTTCGATGAGCGAGGTCGACGCGAACTCCTCGAGGGTTTCGTACCGGCACACCGCGTCTTTTCCCTTCGGGTCGCGGGGATGCGTCTCCTTCTGAATCAGCGCCCTGTGATCCCACACCAGGCGATCGCGCCATGTTCCGGCGGCCGGCCGGGGATGGCCGTACACGACGGCGCGGTAGACGCGCTCGACCGCGTGCCGCTTGAACTGCTCGCGCAGCGCGTGCTGCGCCGCCGTCGTCTTCGCGAACACGACGAGGCCCGAGGTGTCGCGATCGATGCGATGGACGACGAGCGGCTTGCGTTTGCCCTGCGGACGCAGATAGGTCACGAGCTGATCGACGACCGAGTCGGCGCCTTCGCGGCGCTCGAGGGGAACGGCGAGCAGTCCGGCGGGCTTGTCGAGGACGATCATTGATTCGTCCTCGTAGAGAATGTGCAGGTCGCCGGTGCGCGAGGCGGTCTTGCGCCGCGCCGAGCCGGGACGATCCATCCACACGCGCACGCGATCGCCGCGTGCGAGCTTCGTCGCGCCCGCGCCGCCCGCGGCTTCGGCGCCGTTCAGAAACACTTTGCCGCGCGCGAGCGCCACCGACGCGCGCTTGCGCGATCCGAGCCGGCCGTCGCCGGCGAGAAATTTGTCGAGACGAATACCCGTCTCCTGCTCCGATACGGTCCAATCCATCTGCTAAAATGCCGTGCGGGTGTTGATCTTTCGACGCATCGTCGCGATCCTCTTCTTCTTCATCATCGCGATTCCACTGCTGCTAGCGCCAGTTTACCGGTTTCCTCCGCCGCAGCCGTTCGCGGGCCCGGCGCTCTGGAACCCGTACGCGCATCTCAGCGGCACGTGGCAGAAGGCGAACCTCCATGCGCACGGCGTCGCCTGGGGCGGCGTGACCAACGGCCGGCAGAGCGACGAAGACGTCGTGCGTGCCTACAAGCAGCACGGGTACACCGTGGCGGGCGTCTCGAACTACGCGTCGATCGCGGCCTTTCGCGGTGTCGACACCATCCCGCTGTACGAGCACGGCTACAACATCCCGAAGATTCATCAGCTCGCGATCGGCGCGCGGCGCGTCCTGTGGCTGGACTTTCCGTTCTGGCAGACGCTGGATCAGAAGCAGTTCATCATCAATCGTCTCGCCGCCGACGCCGCCCTGGTGTCGGTGAACCACCCGAACACGGGTTACACCGAAGACGACATGCGCAACCTGACGGGCTACCAGCTGATGGAAGTCGTGAACGGTCCGTTTCCGGTCGAGGACCTGTGGGATGCCGCGCTGTCCTCCGGGCACGTCGTCTGGGCGCTCGCCGACGACGATGCGCACGACGTGACGAATCTGCGGCGGACATTCATCGCGTGGAACATGATCGACGCGCCGTCGCCGTCGGAAGCCGACATCGTCGGCGCGCTGCGTCGCGGCGGGACGTACGCCGTGTCGCTCGTCGGCAATAATCCCGACGCCGGGCTGAAGAGCGTCGAGGTCCGCGATGCCACGGTCACGGTGGCGTCGACGGGCGTGCCCGCGACCTATCTGTTCGTC
>DATNBT010000260.1:0-4925 GCA_035571855.1 Vicinamibacterales bacterium | reverse complement strand
CAACGTCGATCAGGTCGACTTCTGGCTTCACAAATGGTGGTGATCGTTCATGTGCGGCATCGTCGGTAGCTTTCATCCTTCTTCCGGCAAGGTCACCTCGGCGGACGTGATCGCGCGCATGCGCGATCGCATGTCGCATCGCGGGCCCGACGGCTGCGGCCTGTGGTCGTCGCAGGACAGGAAGTGCGTGCTCGGCCACCGGCGGCTGTCGATCATCGATCTGTCGGATCTCGCGGCGCAGCCGATGTCGAACGCGCAGGGCACGGTCACGCTGACGTTCAACGGCGAGATCTACAATCACGCCGACGTCCGCAGGGAGCTCGAAGCGCTCGGAAAGTACACGTGGAAGACCGATCACTCCGACACCGAAGTGCTCCTGCACGCGTACGAGGAGTGGGGCATCGAGTGCGTCAGGAAGCTCTTCGGGATGTTCGCGTTCGGCATCTACGACACGCGCGATCCCGGCCGGCCGGTGATGCACCTGGTGCGCGATCGCGTCGGCATCAAGCCGATGTACTTCACGAAGACCCGCGCCGGCGAGTGGCTGTTCGCGTCGGAAATCCGCGCGCTGACCGCGCATCCGGATGTCACGCCGGATATGGATCGCACGGCCTTCTGGCACTACCTGACGTTCATCATCACGCCCTCGCCGCTGACGCTCTTCAAGGGCATCTTCAAGCTGCCGGCCGGCCACATCCTGACGATCGATCATCGGGGCGACGCGAAGGCGATCGAATACTGGGACTGCAGGCCCGACAGGTCGAAGACGTTCACGGAAAAAGAGCTCAGCGAAGCCGACGCCGTCGCCGAGCTGACGCGGCTCCTCAAGAAATCCATCGCGCGCCGGATGGTCGCGGACGTGCCCTTCGGCGTCCTGCTCTCGGGCGGCGTCGACTCGTCGATGAACGTCGCGCTCATGAGCGAGCTCATGTCGCGCCCGGTGACGACGTTCACGATCGGGTATCAGGGGAAAGAGGACTACAACGAGTTTCAGTTCGCGAGGCGGATCAGCCAGCGATACAAGACCGATCACCACGAAGTGCTGATCGATCGCGCGGAGATGCAGAACTTCCTGCCGCTGCTGGTGCAGCTGCAGGACGAGCCGATCGCGGACAACGTCTGCATCCCGCTGTACTTTCTCGCGAAGCTCGTGAAGGACAGCGGGACCACGGTGGTGCAGGTCGGCGAGGGCGCCGACGAGAACCTCCTCGGCTACTGGTGGTGCGAACACTACCGGCGGCTGTACGAATCGGTGTATCAGCCGGCGCGGACGGGGAAGCCGTGGTGGAAGCGCATCATGTCGGCGCTCGAGGAGCCGCGGGCGGCGCTGTCAGGCGAGGGCCTCGAAGTGCAGCAGCGCGCCGAGCGCGGCGAAGAGCTCTTCTGGGGCGGCGCGGCCTGCTGGTGGGGCGAGCGTCGCAGTCAGCTGACGCCGGACCTCGCCCCGTTCCGCTCGGAGATCGACTGTCCGGTGCCGGGGCTGCTGCCCGACAGCCACCGCCGGCTCGACAGCCACGCGGTCGTGTCGCACTACGTCGGCGGCCTGACCGGCCATCTCGCCGAGCCGGAAGTGCTGCAGAAGATCCCGTACCTCGAGATGAAGCTCCGTCTCCCGGAACATCTATTAATGCGCGTCGACAAGCTGACGATGGCGCATGCCGTGGAGGCGCGGGTGCCGTTCCTGGATCACGAGCTCGTGGAGTGGGCGACGCGCGTGCCGCCCGCGTACAAGCTCAAGGACACCGTCGGTAAGTCGCTGCTGAAGAAGGCCGCCGAGCCGTACCTCGATCACGACATGATCTACCGCCGCAAGCAGGGCTTCGGCGCGCCGATGGAGGAATGGTTCGCCGAAGGCGATTTCGGGAAGCGCTGCATGGCGGCGTTCGACCGCTCGGCGTTCGCGCGCGAGGGCTACTTCGACAACGACTACTTTCGCGGTCTGTTGAAGCAGCAGATGGACGGTGGCGGCGGGCACAGCTTCCACCTGTGGACGGTGCTGAACGCCGTGCTCTGGCACGAGTCGGCGATCGCCGGGAACCCGGATTGTTTCTGACGTGCTGACGGCCGCCGTCCTTCAGTCGAACTACATTCCGTGGCGCGGATACTTCGATCTCATCCACGATGCCGACGTGTTCGTGTTCTATGATGACGTGCAGTACACCGTCAACGACTGGCGCAACCGCAACCGCGTCAAGACCGCGAACGGCGTCGTCTGGCTCACGATTCCGATCGGCAACCAGAACGATCGGCGGATCTGCGACGTGGAGATCAGGGATCGCGGCTGGATGCGGAAGCACTGGATGACGATCGAGCAGTCGTACCGGAAAGCGCCGCACTTCGCGAAGTACGAGCCGTTCTTCCGCGACGTCTACACGCGCGAGTGGGCGTCGCTGTCGGAGCTGAATCAGAGCGTGATCAAATCCATCGCCGGCGGCCTGCTCGGCATCACGGCGACGTTCCGCGACTCGCGTGAGTTCACGCTGCAGCAGGCGAAGAGCGATCGCCTGCTCTCGCTCCTGCAGCAGCTCGGCGCGACGCGGTACATCAGCGGTCCGGCGGCGAAGGCGTACCTCGACGTCGGGGCGTACGCGAGCGCCGGCATCACCGTCGAGTGGAAGGACTACTCGACCTATCCGCCCTATCCGCAGCCGCACGGCGAGTTCGCCGGCGACGTCAGCATCGTCGATACGCTGATGTGCTGCGGCGACGGGGCGCCGGACTACATCTGGGGTTATCGCACCGCGCCGGAGACGCGCGGATGAGTGAGCTGCGGACGGAAGCGGCGGCCGCGATCGCGGAAGACGGATGCCTCGTTGTCCGTGACGTGCTGCCGCCGGAGTTCGTCGGCCGCGCCAGGCGCGAGCTGATGGCGGCGATCGAGAGCGACAGTCGGAAGTACGGCGAGCGCGCGAAGCGCGATTACGCCATGGTGATGCTGTGCGCGCTGTACGGCGGCGCCTTTCTGGATCTGTTCGACAACGAGCGGCTGATGGATCCGTTCAACGCCGTGCTCGGCGACGAGTGCATCGTCTACGCGTTTACGTCCTCGTCGATGCCGCCGAACGGCCGCAACTATTCAGTCCGCGTCCACACGGACAGTCCGCGGATCATTCCCGGGTACGTCACGAACGTGGGCGCGACGATCCTGCTCGACGATTTCACCGAGGAGAACGGCGCGACGTGGTACCTGCCGCGATCGCAGTGGCGGACGGAAGCGCCGCCGGACGACGAGTTCTACCGGACGGCGACGCGTCTCATCGCGCCGGCCGGGTCGGTGCTGTTCTTCAACGCCCGCATCTGGCACGCCGGCGGCGACAACCGGACCGGCAGCTGGCGCCACGCGCTGACGATCAATATGTGCCGTCCGTACATGAAGCAGCGCATCGATATCCCCCGCGCGATGCAGGGGATGGATCTCAGCGGAGTGAGCGATGGCGTGAAGCAGAAACTCGGATTCTATTCACAGCCGCCGGCATCGCTGGAGGAGTACTATCTGCCGCCGGAGCAGCGTTCGTTCCGCCAGCCGACGCGATGATCTCCGTCCTCGTTCCCGTCTACAACAACGAGCAGACGCTCGAACCGCTGTGCGCGCGCATCGCGGCTGCGCTCGCCGGCCAGGAGTACGAAGTCCTGCTGGTGAACGACGGCAGCCGCGACGGCTCGTGGGATGTGCTGTCGCGGCTCGCGGCCGCGAATCCGCGGCTGAAGGCGATCGGACTGTCGAGAAATTTCGGCCAGCACCCGGCCATTGCCGCCGCACTCGACCACGCGTCGGGCGACGTGATCGTGCTGATGGACGCCGACCTCGAAGATCCGCCGGAAAGCATCCCGGCGCTGGTGTCGGCGCTGAGCGAACGGCGCTGCGACATCGTGTATACGGTCAAGGAGGGCGCCGACGACACGGGCCGCGACGTCACGTCGGCCTTCTATCACTACGTCTTCTCACGCATCGTCGGCGTGGACGTTCCGCACCGGCTGGGCACGTTCCGCGCGTTCACGCGGAAGGTGGCGCTGGCGCTGCGGTCGTTTCCCGAGCGTCACGTGCTCTACGGGCCGCTGATGTTCTTCGTCGGCTTCCGTTATGCGATCGTGCCGGTCACGCGCAGCAGGCGCGTCGGCCGCAGCTCGTATTCGTTCGGGAAGCGGCTCAGGCTCGCCGTCAACTCGCTCGTGACGTACACCGATCTGCCGCCGAAAGCGTTCGCGCTGATCGGCATCGGCATCGTCGCGATCACGTTCCTCTATGCGCTCATCGTGCTCGCGCAGTACGCGTTCATCGGTCAGACGCTGCCGCGCGGGCTGACCATTGTCGTGCTGATGCTGTCGGGGGCGACGGGCATGCTGATGCTGGCCATCGGCACGCTGGGCGTCTACATCTTCCGCATCTTCCAGGAAGTGCTGGCGCGTCCGCGCTATCTCATCGACCAGACGATCAACGTCGGTGCAACGGAGACCCATGGACGTTCGTGACGCCAACATCCTCGTGCACTCGAAGATGGCGGCCAGCTATAACGAGAAGGAGCCGCACTTCCGGCCCGAGAACCGCCGGCAGGTGCGGTCGATCCTCGAGGGCCTGCGCACGCGGTTCGGGCCGAACCTGCTCGACATCGGTTGCGGCACCGGATTCATCATCGGCCTTGCGGCCGATCTCTTCGATCGCATCGAAGGCGTGGACATCACCGCCGCGATGCTGGCGCGCGTGCCGAAGGGCGCGAACATCCACGTCCAGGAATCAGACGCGGCGAAAACGCCGTTCGCGGCTGGTTCGTTCGATCTGGTGACGGCGTATTCGTTTTTCCATCATCTGCAGGACATGGGCGCCGTCGCCGCCGAGGCATTCCGCGTGCTGCGGTCCGGCGGCGGCCTGTACATCGACCTCGAGCCGAATCGCCACTTCTGGGAGACGATCAGCGCGGTTGAGCCGC
>DATNBT010000259.1:0-7791 GCA_035571855.1 Vicinamibacterales bacterium | reverse complement strand
CGCGAGCCGGCCGTCCTTGAAGACGTTGTAGAGGCCGGCGAGACGCGGATGCAGACCGACGGCGCGGCCCGCCGAATCGGCCCCGAGCTGCAGCACCTGTCCAGCGGGAATCGCTATCGTCGGCCGCCGGCTGTAGTAGCTTGCGTCCTGATAGGGCACGACCGTGTTGAGCGCGTCGTTGCCGCCGGCGAGATAGACGACGACCAGACGCTTGGACGAAGAGAGACTCTGCGCCTCCGCGATGGCCGACAGAAACGCCGGCGCGCTCAGCCCGAGTGAGACCGTCGCGACGCCGTTCTGAATGAACAGTCTTCGTGAAATCTTCATCCTGACCTCAGACCTCAGACCAGCTGATACTCCGGGGATCCGACGAGCAGTCGAACGAGGCCCGCGGCGCGCGTGCTCACCTGCGAGGCGCTGCCGGTCCAGACGCCGCCGGCCGTGAGATACGAGGACAGCGCCTGCTGCGGCGCAGAATCGAGCGGCGCCGGCGTGACGCGCTTCATCACGGCCGCGAGCAGGCCCTGGGCGGACGCGGCGTCCGATGTCACGGCGGCCGCCAGGTAGTCCTTCTGCGTGGACGTCAGCGTCGCCGCGAAATTGCTGCGCGCGAGCATCGTCGCCGTCGAAAACCAGTTCGGTCCCTGCGGCCAGCCCCCGACGTTCGGCGGCTCGAAGAGCTGCTGGCCCATACTCGCGAGCGGCGACTTCACCTTGTCGAGCGAGAAGCCCTGCCAGCCGATTTCCTTGATCGAGCGCACGACGTACTCGACCGGCCACGAGTAGCGCGCGAACTGCGCGGACGGATCGGTGAACCACCTCGACGTGAGGATCCAGCGGACCATCGGACGGATCTCCGAGCCGTTCTGCAGGTACACCGCCGCGGCGCCGTCGATGAACGCCGGATCGGGCGCGGCGATGTCGCTGATGAAGAAGCCCCAGAATTTCTTCGCCAGCCGCTGCGCGGTCAGCGGATTCATCGCGAGCGCGCTGATCAGGTCGAGGCCGTCCTGTATGCCCGCCGACTCGCTGCGCGCGGGAATCGTCCGGCTGCCGTCGCTGTAGATCGGGAACGAGAACGTCTTCGCCGTCACCTCGTGCTGGTCGGGGTTGTAGACGAACTCCTGATACGAGTTGGGATCGTTGCTGTTGTAGCCGGTGGACTGACGGAGATTCCAGCCGGAGAAGACACGCGCGGCGGCGTAGACGTCGGGCTCCGTGTAGTGGTCGACGCCGATCGTGAAGAGCTCCATGATCTCGCGGCCGAAGTTCTCCTGCGGCTTCGCGCGCGTGTTGCTCTTGCCGTCGAGCCAGATGAGCATCACGGGATCGGTCGCCACCTGAAAGAGCAGGTCGCGGAAGTTGCCGAGCGCGTACTGCCGGAACAGCTCGTACTGGCCCTGCGGCCCACGGAGCGCACCCGGCTTGTACGCGAACATCTTCGCGGCCTGGAGGTTTCCGGAGTCCGCGGTGATTTTGCTGAACGCCGTCGCGAAGTGGTTGTGCCAGAACAGCGCCATCTTTTCCTGCAGCGGGCGCCGCGTGTGGATCATGCGGAACAGCCAGCGCTGGCGCGCGTCGTCGATGTCGATGTCCGGCGTGAACGCGTTCTTCGTCGTGACCTGCGCGTAGTCGGGGTGCCCGATCTTCGAATCCACATCGTCGGCGTGCGCTTCGTAGTCGACGAAGTAGTCGACCGCCGCCGGCGTCGACATGTTCGCGAAGGTGCCGGCTTCGGGCGCGCTCACGCCGAAACCGGCGCGGCGGACGAGATGATCGATGTCGGGGTTGAGCTGCGGCATGGCGGCCTCAGAGCTTGATCGTGACGACGCCGCCCGCGAACGTCGCCCCGTACTGCCGCAGCGACGCCGTCGCAGGGCCGAGAATCACCTGGCCGCTGCGCGAGTAGCGCGAGCCGTGGCACGGACACACGTACACCGAGCCGTCGGCGCCGTTGACCGTGCAGCCTTCATGCGTGCACGTCGCGTCGATGGCGGTGAACACGGTGGCGCTCGTGCGCGAGACGAGGAAGTTGCCGGCGATCGACTGCACCAGCGCGGCGCCGCCGACGTCGTTCAGCGGCGAGCCGGCTGGAGTCACGTCGACGCCGCCGCCGCTGAATGCGCCGTTCAAGACCGCGAGATCGACAGGCGTGCTGCTCGGGCCCGACGGCGACGACGACGAATCTTTGCTGCCGCAACTCGAAAACAGCGTCGCGAGCGCCGCGGCCGCGGTGACGCCACAGGCGCCGGCGCAGAACGAGCGCCGCGAGACTGTCGCGTGCGTTTCTGACATCACAAGTCTCCTCAAGAGAGAAAGCGGTGTCAGTGGGGCAAGTTCGGTTCCAGGCCGAATTACAGGGGTTTTTGCCGTGGCGCGTGCTGCGCTGTTGCGAATTCGTAAGGTGGGTTACCCGAACTGCAAGGCGTGCGGATTCGCATCATCGCACGGCCACGCGATTTACTCGGGATTGGCGTTGTCGACTGACTGGAACAGTCGTTGCTCTATCGCCGCGCCGAGGTGTTCATGGCTAACGTGGCTAAAGCCAGCATGACGACGACGCCCGAGGCGACGTCGCGTTCACTCGCACGCGCGCTGTCGCCCGTCGATTCGTTCTTCGCTCTGGGCGCGGCGATTCTCGTCATCGCGATCGTGTCCGGGTTTTTCTTGAAGTAGCGGCGGGCAGGATCCCGAATCGCGGATCGTTTCTCGACATACACCTGATCACGCCTTCCATGGTCGGCTCGAAGTCGTCGTGCTTCGAGTCGACGTACAGCCATTTGCGGAGGACGCCGTGCGGTTCGAGCGCGGGGAAGTCCGCGCGGATGGATGGCTGATCTTCGTAGCTGGTGCAGACGAGGACGCCGTGCCACTTCCACCGGCCGGTCTTGGTCGGCTCGACGAGCACGAGCATCTGCCGCTGATGCAGGTACGCCGCGAGCCCGCCGAACATCCGCCTGGTGAAGAAGGTGGGATGGCCCTCGAACGCGTCGAGGAGCCACTCGTTGTCGAACGACTTCATTGCCCGCGAAGCTGACGGCGCCGTTTGCGGAGCCAGCGCGCGACGAAGAAGATCATGAATACGGTCGAGACGCCGGCAAGCCCGACCAGTGGCGTCCAGCTGATCATTTCGCTGCCATTCTACGGCGGACTACGGCGGATGAGGTGCCGCTCCGGCACCACGGCGGGAGAAGGATCCGGCGCAGGCCGGATCCTCCGTGAAACGTCGCTGCTAGACAATCGAACGTGGACGATTGCCCGTCACCATGTGGACGACGAGCAGAATCACGCCGATCAGAAACAGGAACCACGCGATCTGCGACGCCATCCCGGCGATACCCGACAGGCCAAGCACACCGGCAATCAGACCCACGACGAGAAACATCAGGGCGTAATACAGCATTGCTTCCTCCTGCGGCGTGAAGGTCGCAAGAGCAGTGCCACACCCTACGGCTTGCTCGACTGGGCTCCCGGCGGCTCCTTGAACGGTTCGACCGGCACGCGCTCGTACCGCACGTCGACGATCTCGAGCTGTTCGGTTCCGCCTGGCGCGCGAAGCACTACGCGGTCGCCCGCGCCGGCCTTCATCAACGCGCGGGCGAGCGGCGACTGCCAGCTGATGTGGCCGCGATCGAGATCGACTTCGTCGCGGCCGACGATGCACACGACCTTTTCGGCGCCGTCGGCGGTGGCGTAGCACACGGTCGCGCCGAAGAAGATGTGCGTGGCGGCCCGGCCGCTTCTCGCGGCTTCCGGATCGATCACTTCGGCAGAGTCCATCCGTTTGCCGAGAAACCGAATCCGCGAGTCGATCTGCCGCAGCCGCCGCTTGTTGTACTGGTAGTCGGCGTTCTCGCTGCGATCGCCGTTGGCCGCGGCCCACGCGACGACTTTCGTGACGGCCGGCCGTTCCCGCGTCAGCAGGAACTTGTGTTCGTCGCGCAGCCGCTGCATGCCGCCCGGCGTGATGTAATTCTTGACGCCCGCGGCCTTCTCGCGCGCGTGCTGGTCGTTGCGGTTGGGTTCCCTGGTGAACGGCCGGGCCATGACCGTCCTTTATTATGCGCAGGTCAGGGCGCGTCCGGCGCCAGCAGCCCGCGAACGAGCTCGATTTCGCGAACCATGCGCTCGGCAAGATCGGCCTGGTCTGCGAGATCCCGTGTGCGTGCGAGCTGGTGGGTGAGGGCCTGCAGCCGATCGAGGCGTTCCAGCATGGCTTCCCGGTTCACGGCGACGACGCTCATGGCGATGGAGTCTACGGAGATCGACGTCCCTCGTCATCAGGCGGTGGGCTTAATTCTCCGTCGAACCTGCATATAATTTATTTCATGTGCCGCAACATCAAAACACTCGCGAACTTCTGTCCGCCGGCGACCGAGGATGAAATCCGCGCGTCGGCGCTGCAGTTCGTGCGCAAACTCAGCGGGATGAACAAGCCGTCGCGCGCGAACGAGGCGGTGTTCGCTCAAGCGGTGGAGGACGTCACGGTGATCGCGCGCAAGCTCGTCTCCGATCTCGTGATCACGTCGCCGCCGCGAAACCGCGAGGAAGAGGCGCAGAAAGCGCGCGAACGCGCGCGCGTCAGATTCGCGTCGTAAGCGACATCCTTCCTTACTGCCAGCCGCCGTTGCGCTTGTCGAACGGCAGGATGCGCATGAACGCTTCGACGGCGTGGATCTGGCCGTCGTATACCTTGAACGCCTCCCACACGGTCAGCTGATCGCCGCCGCGTTCGCGCGCGCCCCAGGCCATGCGCAGCCAGACGATGCCCATGCGTTCGTCGACGGCGGCGACGCGGGTCTGGACGTCGCCGAGGCGCTCGAAGATCTGCAGCGACTGCGTGGAGATGTTCTGGCACCCCGGAGCGAACTTGCAGTCCGGCCCCGCCATGATCTGGCCGTTCTCGTAGCGATAGGCGTCCGCCGCGAACGGCGCGTTCACGGCGGCGAACGTCTTCGCGGCGTTGAGGCCTTCCGGGTATTTCAGCGCCGCCTTCGTCGCTTCGTCGCGCGTGGCGAGCTGCTCGGGGCGCGGCGCGTAGTTCATCCCTGCGCTCGGCGCGCTCAGGCCGTCGATGTTGAAGATGAGGCCTTCGGCGCGGCTGCGTGTGGCGACGAGCTCGATTTCGGTGATCTTGTCCGCCACGACTTTCACCCGCACGACCAGCATCACCGGCGCGCCCGTCTCTTCGACCATGACGTCGGCGCCCGCCACACCCGCTCGCTCGTCGATGATGTCCTGGCGGAAGCCGCGAAGCCGCGTCACGGTGGCGACGAGGCCGACCTTCGCGAGCGGCTTCTCGACGGCGTCCTCGGTCACGCGCAGCGTGTCGGCGACGGCCAGGCCCTTCACGTCGTGTTTCACGAACGCGTAGAGCAGCTGCGTCACCTTGCCGCGCAGGCATTCACGGTCGCACGCGTTCGATGGCCGCTGCGCGTACGCGGCGGTGCTCCACGCGCAAAGAACCAGCAGGATTCCGGGAATCGTCGTCTTCATGGCTGCTGACTATAATCCGTCTCTCCGTCATATCGATGCGCCGCGCGGTAGAGCCGCGTCCCGTCAGCCTTGATCGCGTAGAAGAGCAGCACGACGTTGGAGCCGGCGACATTGGGATGCGCCACCACCGTAATCGGATCGCCAGGCTTGTACGTCCTCGGAGTCCACCCGCCGGAGGTCATGATGTTGATGGCCGAGGCCTCGACGGTCCATGTCCCCACCGTGGACCGATCCGCCGCGCCGGCCGGGACTCTGACGACGATGTGGCTGTGGGGATTCTGCCACCGGTACTCCTCCACGACTCCGCGATAGGTGATGTTCTTGCCGATGTCGAACATCGCGCGGGAATGGTGGGCGAGCGCCGGAGCCGCGGCCACGGCGATTCCAGACGCCACTGCCAGGGCCAGCAACGGACGGTGAGCGCGAGAGCCGGCTCCAGCCATCAGGGCCGAGTATCTTAGCCGGGATTCGGCCCTCGTGCCGTTCGTCGGGAGGACGGTGAACTTTTCGGCCGGTGCCGCCACAAACAGGTATGAACTGGAGGCAACCCGAGATGAAGTGGAAGACCCTGATTCTTGCTTTGCTCGCGATGGTGCCGGCGGCGGCGTTCGCGGCCGACAATCTCCCCAGCGGATGGGTGAAGAGAGGCAGTCAACCGGCGGAATATGAGGTCGGAGTCGACTCGACGACTCACCACGGCGGGCGCGCCAGCGGGTACGTCAAATCGATCGCGAAGGAGCTGCACGGCTTCGGCACGCTGATGCAGACGGCCAGTCCCGGCGAGTACCGCGGAAGGCGCGTGCGGATGTCCGCGTTCGTGAAGGCTGACCACGTGAGCGACTGGGCAGGGGTCTGGATGCGCGTCGACGGACCCCGGGCGGGAATCGACAACAATCTGCTGGCGATCGACAACATGGAGGGCCGGCCACTCAAAGGCACGTTCGGCTGGAAGCGGGTCGAGATCGTGCTCGACGTGGCCAAGGAGGCGACGCAGATCGCGTACGGCATCCTGCTGAGCAAGGACGGCCAGGTATGGATGGACGATCTGAAGTTTGAAATCGTACCCGAGAGCGTCCCAATCACCGGCCGCGAGGGCAAGACGGCCCCGTCGAACCTGGACTTTGAGAAGTAACGACGAGCGGCTGCTCGCGGAGTACGTCTCCGGCGACGAAGACGCGCTGTCGCGCCTGATCGAACAGCACCGCCCCGGGGTCTCGCGCTTTGCGCGGCGGCGGCTCGGCTCGCGCGGGAGCTGGGCCGACGATGTCACGCAGGACGTGTTCGTGACCGTTGCCCGGGCGGCGCGCCGTTTTGCCGGCCGTTCCACGTTTCGGACGTGGCTCTTCGGCATCGCGATGAACATCTGCCGCGATTACCTGCGTCGAGAGCGGCCGACGGAGAGCGACGAGGTGCTGGCGACGCTGCCTGACGCGTCGCTCGATCCGTTACAGCGGCTGGAGCGTCAGGAGCGGCTTCGCCGCGTTCGCGCGGCGGTACGAACGCTGACACCGCAGCACCGGCTGGTCCTTCGTCTGCGCGACGGCGAAGACATGAGCTACGAGGAGATCGCGCGCGCGATCGGCGTCCCGGTGGGCACCGTGCGCTCGCGCCTGCACAACGCGCGAGCCGCGCTTGCCGGCGCGTTGACGAAGAGCATCGAGAGGCAACAGACGTGAACTGCCACGACGTGATGGCGCTGCTCAGCGCCGATATGGACAACGAATTGCTGGCGGAACAGGCGCATGCCGTGCGCACGCATCTGACGTCGTGTCGCGAATGCGCGCGTCGATCCGAACTGCTTCGCGATACCCGTGAGGCATTCCAGTCGGTGGCGAGCGAACCCGCGGCCGGTCTGCGCTACGCTGCCGCCGCCATGCTGGCCGCCGCGACGCTGGCGGCGGTCGTGGCAGGCGTCTCTCTACTGCGGACACCTCGCCCGGCACAGGAATCACTGCGAAATGGGAACGCTGCGGACTACTGCGGCGTCAGCGGGCCCAACGCGTGCGTGGTCGAGCCGCCTCTGTGCAGCGGCGAGGAGTGCACGCTGCTCCTGGTGACTCGAGCTGAGTAGTACCCGGGGGCTCCGCTCAGGCGACGGACTGCTTACCGGCCGACCTGGACGCTGGTTCCGCCACCCGGGGCGCCGGTGCCGGGATCACCGTTCGAGACCACCTTGACCCAGAGTGCATCCTTGTCCTTGAAGTACGAGGTGGCACTGGCCTCGCGCAAAGCATCCAGGCTGTCCTGCGGAGCACCCGAGGCCGCAGTGGCGAATCCCGGCAGCTCGAAGATCAC
>DATNBT010000258.1:0-6737 GCA_035571855.1 Vicinamibacterales bacterium | reverse complement strand
CTCGTCACCGCGGCGGCGCAGACGTGGAACGTTCCCGAGAATTCGCTGACGACCGAGAAGGGCGCCGTGCTCCACAAGGCGAGCAATCGCCGCGCGACGTACGGGTCGCTCGTCGACAAGGCCGCCGCGCTGCCCGTGCCGAAGGACGTGAAGCTCAAGGATCCGAAGACGTTCACGCTGATGGGCACCGACGTGCCGCGCCTCGACATCCCGGAAAAGGTGAACGGCTCGGCGATCTTCGGCATCGACGTCAAGCTGCCGGGTCTTCTCACCGCGCGCGTCGCGCGGTCGCCTGTGTTCGGCGGCAAGCTGAAGAACTGCAACGACACCAAGGCGAAGGCGATCCCCGGCGTGAAAGAGGTCGTCAACATCAGCAACGGCATCGCCGTCGTCGCCGACAACTACTACTCGGCGACCAAGGGCATCCAGGCGCTCGAGATCGAGTGGGATGAAGGTCCGCTCGCGCAGCTCACCAGCCCCGCGATCATGGCGAAGTACGCCGAGCTCGCGAAGCAGCCGGGCAAGATGGCGCGCAACCAGGGCAACGCCGACGCCGCGTACACCGGCGCGCCGAAGAAATTCGAGCGCGTGTACGAAGGCCCGTTCCTCGCGCACGCGACGATGGAGCCGATGAACGCGACGGCGGATGTGAGGGCCAACAGCTGCGATGTCTACGTGCCGACGCAGGGACAGACGGCGTGCCACATGGCGGCGATTGCCGCGTCCGGCCTGCCGGCGGACAAGGTGAAGATCCACACGACATATCTCGGCGGCGGCTTCGGACGCCGCGGCGAAGCCGACTACGTCACCGAGGCCGTCGAGATCTCGAAGATCGTGAAGGCGCCGGTGAAGGTGATCTGGTCGCGCGAAGACGACATGCAGCACGACTTCTACCGGCCGATCAGCTACGCGCGCATGACCGGCGCGGTCGACGCGTCGGGCAAGGCGACCGTGTTCACGCAGCATCTCGTGCAGCAGTCGCTGATGAAGCGGCTCGGTTCGCTGCCGCCGAACGGCGTCGACTTCATCTCGATGGACGGAGCGGCGACGCTGCCGTACGACATCCCGAACATCAAGGTCGAGTACACCGAGCAGGATCCCGGCGTGCCGTACGGCTTCTGGCGATCGGTCGGCGCGTCGTTCCAGGGCTTCGCGGTCGAGGCGTTCGTCGACGAGCTCGCGTCCACGGCGGGGAAGGATCCGTACGAGTTCCGCAAGGCGATGCTGACGTCTCCGCAGGCGAAGCGTCATCTCGCCGCGCTCAACCTCGCGGCGGAGAAAGCGGGCTGGGGCAAGCCGCTGCCGGCGGGCCACGCGCGCGGCATCGCGGTGATGGAAGCGTTCGGCTCGATCCTCTCGCAGGTCACCGAGGTCTCCGTCGATGCGAAAGGCGCCGTGAAAGTCCATCGCGTCGTCGTTTCGGTCGACTGCGGCTGGGTGATCAACCCCGACACCATCCGGCAGCAGATGGAGGGCGGCACGATCTACGGCCTGAGCGCCGCGCTCAAAGGCGAGATCACGATCAACAAGGGCCGCGTCGTCCAGCGCCACTTCAACGACTACCAGGTGGTGCGGCACAGCGAGATGCCGAAGATCGAGGTGTACCTCGTCCCGTCGCTCGAAGAGCCCGGCGGCATCGGCGAGCCGAGCACGGCGCTCGCGGCCGGCTCGCTCGTGAACGCCATCTACGCGGCCACCGGCAAGCGGATCTACAAGCTGCCGGTGAAGCCCGACATGCTCGTCAAGACGGCGTAACGGTTGTCCGCGTTTTTCGGCCGGCGGCTTCTGCGGCGCCTGCTGCCGAAGCCGCTGGCGCTCCGGCTGCGCCAGGAATGGCTCGCGCGGCGCATCGCCGCCGGCGGCGGCCACCTCGAATCGGAAATCCACCTTCTTCCCGCGCTCATCAAGTCCAGCGACGTCTGCTGGGACATCGGCGCCAACGCGGGCATGTACGCGGTCGCCATGGCGAAGCTCGCGCGCGAAGTGATCGCGTTCGAGCCCGTGCCGCACAACTTCAGCACGCTCCGCCAGGCCGTCCATCTCGCCGGACTGTCGAACGTCCGTCTCGAGACCATCGCGTTGTCGGATTCCGCCGGGCACGCGCGCTTCAGCGTGCCGGTCGACCAGGGGTTCTACGGCGGCTTCTACATGGCCGCGTTCCACGAACAGGGCGAGTTCGAGGTCGTTACGGACACGATCGACCACCTCGTCGTGCGCGGATTTCCCGAGCCGGACTTCATCAAGTGCGACGTCGAAGGCGCGGAGATCCGCGTGATCGAGGGCGCGCGCGGGGTGATCGCCCGCCGGAAGCCGGTCTGGCTGCTCGAGACGTTCGATGCCGATGTGCTGCGGCGGATGCGGAGTCTCGGGTATGCTGCGCACGTCCGGACCGGCGAGAACACGCTCGTCGCCGTCGACGGCCTTCGCGAGGGCTACCGGAACTACATACTTTCGTAGCGTCTTTCGTAGGGTCCGGCTTCGGCCGGACTGAAAGGATCGCCATGCGATATGTGCGGATCGGCCTGCTGATCATCTTCGGAGCCGCCTTGCTCGTCGTGCCGAACGGGATTCGCCTGTCCGCGTCGGACGGCGACGTCGTCCAGCAGGCGAAGGACGAGCACGAGATCAAGGCGCTGATGTGGAAGTACGCGCGCGCGCTCGACACGCTGAACGCCGACGCGTACGTGAGCTGCTACACGCCGGACGGCCAGTTCATCGCGGGACCGAATCCGACGGCGGGCGCCGACGCGCTCAGAAAGATGATCGCGGACCTCAAGACGCGCCGCGACGAGCAGATCAAGAAAGGGGAGACGCCGGCGCCGATGTACCACATGGACATGAACGCGTACGTCGAGTTCACGTCGAAGGATCACGCGCGGCATCACACCTACTGGCAGACGGTGTTCGGCGCGGTCGGACGCGGCGGCCAGGTGCGCGTCGCAGCCGCCGGCAACGCGGTCGACGATCTCGTGAAGGTCAACGGGAAGTGGCTGATTAAAGTGCGGAACGTCAGTCCCGGAACCACGGACTAGAACAGCCGTGGAAAGGCCGTCTTCGGCTTCGGCGCGCGAGCGTCCAGCGGCAACCAGACAGATGTTGTCCTTCATCCGCTTCGGCGTCGTGGCCGACTTCGTCCAGCACGGCCGCGCGCGTCGCGAGCGCCGTCGCCTGGACGCCGGGCTCGAAGCGCCGCAGATGATCCGTCAGCTCGCGGGGGACTGATCGGGGCATGGAATGTCGTCCTGCACGAACGGGCAGCGCTTGTCGCCGTACGAGCAGAACACGCAGCAGTCGCCCGGCTTCGGACGCAGCACGGTCTTACAGCCGGGACATTCGTAGAAGAACACGCACCGATCCGTCGGCATGTCCGCCGATGAAACGTGCGCGCACCGCGGACACGTGACACTGGCCTGCAGATTCGCCACCCTAGCCCCCAGCCCCTAGTCCCTATCCCAGTTCCCGATCGTGCGACCGTCCGCGAACTTCGCGCCGATGAACTGGCCGCCGGCTGAACCGTCCTTCATCGGATTCACTTTGATGCTCACGCTCGCGCCCGGCGCGAACGTCGACGGCCGCCAGCCGTTGCGCGACAGCGTGTTCGGGCTGCCGCCTTCGATGCTCCACTCCTCCTGCCTGCCGCCGTTCTGCACGTAGAGCTGGATCCACACGTGCGGGTTCTTCCACTGGAACTCTTTGACCGTGCCGCTGATTTCCTTCACCTTCGTCGGATCGAACATCGTCCCCGAATGGTGCGCCGACAGCACGCCGATGCCAAGCAGGATGAACGTGAACGTCATGAACCTTCTGAACGACCTGCTTCTCATCTGGTCACCTTGTCGAGCGGTTTGCCGTCCGAGCCGAGCGTGAGCGTCCGGCCCGTCTCGCTGATCGGATTCCTGTTGTTCTCGCCGCACGCGTAGTCGTACACACGCGTGCCGGCCGGGAGATGACGATAGCGCTTCGTCACCGACCACGACTTCGTCAGTGACTTCGGATCGTCGACCGTGATCTGCGCCTCCATCGTGTTCGCGTCCGTCCGCCGCAGACGCGTGACGACGTGCGCGTCGGGACTGAGAACGATGCCGGTGCGGTCGACGATCTCGTCCTTCTCGGTCCAGCCTTTCATCGAGATCGAGTCGATGACGAGCGTGTCGCCGTCCCATCGGCCGAGGTTGTCGCCGGTGTACGTGCCCCAGCGATCCTCGGCCCTCGGATGCTGGCGGCCGTCGGTGTAGATGCGGACGATGCCGGGACCGTTCTCGGTGATCATCCACACCTGCTGCGGCGTCACGGCGAACTCGTACGCGTCGGGGACGTTGAACGCCCGCGGCATCCCGTGCGGCACGCCGCACGTCGAGATGGGATCCGGGAAGGTGCCTGTCCTGATCGCGTCGATGTTCTTCGCGTAAATCGCTTCGTACTCGGCGGTGTACGGCGGATGCTCGCGGACCCCTGGATCGCCGGCGCGTCCGTTCTTCGGTTCGACCGTCGCCATGTCGAAGACCGTCGGTCCGATCATCTGCCACGCGCCGCTCCAATCGGGGAGCGTTTGGGCATTCGCGCCGACCGGAAGCAAAAGCGCGACAACCAATGCGCTAGCGCATTTCATCGTGGACCACCCTTCCGTCAACGACCGTGAGCACCGAATTGAGCTTCTTGATCGCCTCGTCCGGCACCTTCGACGTGTCGAAGTAGTCGCCGCTCAGCACGACGACGTCGCCGAGCTTGCCGGGCTCGAGCGTGCCGAGCTTGTCTTCTTCGTGGAAGAACCAGCCGTTGTCGGCCGTGTAGAGATGAAGCGCCTGCTCGCGCGAAATCGTCTGGCCCGGATTGATGAGGACGCCGGACGAGTTCTTGCCGGTGACCATGAAGTAGATCATCAGCCACGGGTTCAGCGTCGAGATCTGCGCGGAGTCGGACCCCGCTCCCGCGTGGATGCCGCTGTCGACGATCGTCTTCACCGGCGGGCCCGAGCCGGGCTGGCCCGCGAGATACGTGTACGGATGAATGGCGAAGCCGGCGCCGATCGCCTTGAACCGGTTGATCGTCGCCGCGTCGATGCGCGGGGCGTGCGCGATCGACCACCGCAGGTTCGCAATCGGCGTCGTCCTGTTGACGGCCTCGAACGTCTCAATCGTCAGCTTGTCTTCGGCGGGGGAGAGCGAGTGCTGCTGGAACGGCCAGCCCTGCTTCGCGATGTACTCGAGCGCCGTCTGGTAATTCGCCGGCGGCGTGTTGCCGAAGAGCGGCCACGTCGACGCGAACTCGCCGACGCCGGAGATCCGCAGCATGTCGTCGCCGAGGCCCCTGAACGTGTTCATCAGCCGCTGCTTGAGCATCGGGATGTCCTGCCGCGTGTCCATGGACAGGAAGAACAGCCGGACGCGCGCGGGCATGGCCACCTTGCCGTCGCGATGCAGCGCCGTGACGGCGTTGTACATCGTGAACGGATTCGCGGTCGCCAGCGTGTCGGCCGCGAACGACTCCTGCGTGTCGGCGAGGCCGGGCGGAATGAAGGCGCCCATGTCCACGTCCGTCGTGACGCCCACGCTGGCCGAGTACTGCAGGGCGTCGAGGGTCCCGCGCAGCTGGTCGGCGAACGTCTGGGCCGCGCGCATCGCGTTGAGCGCCGCGAGCGACGGTCCGTTGATCGCAATCGCGCCGGTGTCGCTGACGGCGATGTTCTTCGACGCGAAGAACGCCTTCGCCTTCGAGTTGACGGCGATGGGGCCGGTGAACGAGTGGTACAGGACCACCGGATGATCCGCGTCGGCCGCGTCGAGCTCTGCCAGCGTCGGCATCCGCTTCTCGGCGAACTGCGCGAAGTTCCAGCCGCCCATCGCCGTGATGAACCCGTCGCGGTCGGGCACGGTCTTCGCTCGCGCTTTGACGATCGCCTGCACGTCGGCAATCGACGCCGCCGTCTCGAGCCGTGTGTCGTACCCGGGACGCAGGCCGAGCAGGACGATGTGGTTGTGGTTGTCGACGAGGCCGGGCACCGCCGTGCGGCCTTTGAGATCGATCGTGCGCGTGCACGGGCTCAACCGCGCGGAGGTCTTTCCGATCGCGGTGATGACGCCGTCCTGAATCGTGAGCTCCGTCGCGGCCGGCGTCTTCGCGCTCATCGTGTGGAAGCGGCCGTTGACGAGGCGGAGATCGCGCGCGCCGGCGCACGTCGGCGCCGGCTGCGCGGCCGCGCTGGATGCGGCGGCGACAGCGAATACGAATACCAGTCCTCTGATCATGTTGGGGTTCCTGACGGTCCGAAGAGATCCTGCAGATTGTAATTGAGGCTGGAGAACGTGATCAGGCCGTTCCGGATTTCCAGCGTCTCCCGGATGCGGAACGCTTTCTTCTGGCCCGAGGCTTTCAGCGTGCCGATGCCGCCGGCGGTCCAGTCGGCGCTGAGCGTGCCCGTTGCGAGCAGCTCGATTTCGGCGACCGTGTCGCCGCGCTCGGTGATCCCGAGCACCTCGACGTACAGATCGGGGAAGCTCGTCGTCGCCATGGTGGCCGACGTCACGTAGCCCGCGGGGCCGCGCAGCGGGACGTTCGGCCGGTGCTGAATCTCGGCATCGTCGGCGACGAGGGCCGCGGCGTCGCCGAAGCGGCGCTCGTTGAACGCGAGGTAGTACTGCTCGATCAGGGTTCTGATGGCGCGATTTTATCGCTCCTCGCCGACGATCGAGAACGCGATCGCGAGCTCGTCCTTCACCTTGACCACGCCGCCGACAGAG
>DATNBT010000257.1:0-8390 GCA_035571855.1 Vicinamibacterales bacterium | reverse complement strand
CGCGTCTCGGACGTGAGAGCCTCGAGAACGGTCCGCAGGCGCGAATAGAGCTCTGGAATCGTTGGCCCCTCGTTGTGCACGGGGACGACGACGGAAATGATCATCGAATGCGGCAGATTGTATCTAATCTCGGCGGCGTCTCGGGCGTCCGAGCCAGTTAAAGAAGATCACGACGAGCACCGCGGGGATTATCGGTCCCCACCAGCCCTTCAACCCCACTTTCTCCATCGCGCTCGGGCCGAGCTTCGTCACCACGAGCATGATCGTGCCGGCCCACATGAACGCGCTCGTGAGGTTCAGCAGCGAGAACCGCAGCGGCCTGACGCCGGCGTACGCGGACGCGATCGGAATCGCCGTCCGGAGTCCGGGAAGAAACCGGCTGATCAGCAGGATGACGTACTGGCTGTCCTTCACGCGGTGGACGACGGCGTCGCGGTGTTTCGCCATCCAGGGATAGCGATCGAGCCAGTGGATGTGGCCGCGGAGGAGATAGAACCAGAACTGATCGCCGGTCGCGCCGCCGAGGGCGCCGGCGACGAGCACGCCCTGCCACGCGACCTTCCCGGCCGCCGCGGCGACGCACATGGTGATGTAGTAGATCTCGCCTTCGAGAATCGCCGCGATGTAGATGGGAATGTAGACGAGCATCGTGAATTTGATCATCTGATCATCTGGTCAATTGGTCACTTGAATTCAAATGACCAGGTGACCAGATGCCAGAGTGACCAAATTCAAGCCGCTAGCAGGCGACCGTCCGGGAGACGTCGGCCATTTCTTCCCGCGCGTGGTGTTCCTTGACGCGCTGATCCATGCGGTGCACCCATTCACGGATGCCGCTGTTCTGGATCTTGAGGAAGTTCGCGAGATACGACGGCCGCATGTAGTACCGCTTGTAGGCGGTCCCGAGGAGATATCGCAGCTCGAACGTCGTCATGTTCGGGTGCTTGAACGTCGGCGTGTAGCCGTCGAACTTCTCCCAGTCGGTTTCCGTGAGCAGCGGCTCGATCTGCTTGAACATCGGCGTGCCCGGATACGGCGTCAGGATCTTGAACTGCGCGAACGTCGATCCGAGATCGATCGAGTAGTCGATCGTCGCCGCGATCGAATCCCACGTGTCCTGCAGGAATCCGAGCACGTAGAACCCGGCCGTGACGATGCCGAGCGTGCGGCAGTGGGCGATGATCCGGCGCTGGTGATCCTGCGGGATCGGCCGGCGGCCCGACTTCTTGAGCGTCGCCGGGTCGAGCGACTCGACGCCGAAGCTCATCGCGCGGAAGCCCGCCTTGTAGAGACGATCGAGCAGGTCGACGTCGAGGCGGTCGAGGCGCGTTTCGGCCTCGAACGTGAACTTCAGGCCGCGGCGCTCGATCTCGTCGCAGAGTTCGATGCAGCGATCGCGCTGTTCGCTGAAGAGGGGATCGCGGAAGATGACGTACGGCTCGCGCACGCTGTCGCACAGCCGCTCGATCTCGTCCACGATGTTCTTGATCGATCGCGCGCGATAGCCCGCGAGAATCCGGTGCGGGCAGTAGGTGCAGAACTCGGGACACCCGCGGCTGGCGAGCAGCGGATAGCCGCCGCCGACCGGACGCGACGACCACTTGATGCCGAGGCGGCCCCTGCGGTCCTCGGTGACGAGGTCCCAGCGCGGGAACGGCAGCGAGTCGAGGTCGTTGATCTCTTCCGAGACCGTGATCCCGGACGGGATCACGCCCGTCTGCGCGAGGCGCATCACGCCGGCTTCGGGTTCGCCCTTGAGGATGAAGTCGCAGTGGCCCTCGAAGAGCTCCGGCATCTTCGACGCCGTGATGCCGATGAAGCCGACCTTGACGCCCTTCGCGCGCATCTCGTCGGCCCACTTCGTCTCGTTCTTGTAGTCGACAAGCGACGAGAGCACGAGCGCGACGTCGCCGTCGGCTGCCGCTTCGCGCGTCCATTTCACCTCATGGCCGGCGCGCGCGAGGATCGCGGCGACATAGGCCATGTGCACGCTCGGCACATCGTGGAACTGTTTCTTGACGTACGCGGCCGCGCGGGTGACGCGCGAGAACGGATCGAGGCGCGATCCGTAGCCGCCGACCACGGTGTCCTTGCTGACAAACCCGCGGTTCGATTTCAAATCTGCGAGCACAACTCGCATGGTCAATAACCTCTCAGTAACAAGCCCCGGTGCGGATCGGCCGGACGTACAGGCCAATCCCGTCTATCTATCGGCGTTACCCGAGAGCCGGCGGAGCGCGCGGCGATGTGTGCGCGAAGCCGTCCTGACTGCGAAGCTGGGCCTGGACAGGAAGGAGAAGTTCGAGCGGCCGGAGTGCCGGGGTCTCCTGATACCCTTCCGCGCTGGCCAGCGACGCGCCGGCCGTGATCGCGGCGTCGTGATTCTGCGACTCAGGCGCGTGCGGCGCGTGTTTGAGCCACGTCTTCGGATGCAGTTTGATCGCACGCTCGGGCTTACGGTTGGCAAGCCGCGCAAACGATTGCGCCGGCGTCATGGCGCGGTGATGCGCGACCTTGCGCGCGGGCGGCGCGTGGGTGTGGGCCTTCCGAATCGGCGAAGCGCTCGCCGGCGCCGCGAAAAGCAGGCAGGGCACGGCCAGGGCCAGCGCCGCTGCAACCTTTCTTATGGCAGGAGGGACCACGGGCACTAAGTTTACAGGCAGCCGCAAGCTGGCACAAGGCCGAAAACCATAGCAAAATCTACGGTTTATGGGCATTCTCGAGCGCCCGGTGACCGTCGTCGGGGCCGGACCCGCCGGCGCGACGGCCGCGAGACGCCTCGCGCTGGCGGGCCATCCGGTGCGGCTGCTCGACCGCCGGAGCTTTCCCCGGCAGAAACCGTGCGGCGGCTGCATCTCGCTCCGCGTCCTCACGCGCTTTCCGTACCTCGAGTCCGAGCTGCCTCGAATTGCGACGCACACCGTCCGCCGGCTGTACCTCGAGGGGCCGGGCGGACGATCGACGGTCATCGAGTCCGAGGGTCCGGCTGCCCTGATGATCCGCCGCGTCGAGTTCGACGACCTCCTCGTGTCGCTCGCGGTCGAGGCCGGCGCCGAGCTCGTCAGCGGCGTCGACATCGTCAACGCCCGTGAGACCTCCGCGGGCATCGAGCTCACGGCGCGTGACGGCCGCGAGTTTCCGGCGCCGGTCGTCATCGCCGCCGACGGCGTTCACAGCGTCGTGGCGGCCACCCCCGACGCCACGCGTCGAGGGGCTGTCTCATCGGCATGCGGATCGCCGGCGTGCTCGGTCTGTCGGCGGACGACAAGTCGCATCTGTTCTACGCGCTGCTGCTGAAAGACGCGGGCTGCTCGAGCAACTCCGCGCGCGTGTTCCAGCTGTTCGGCGGCGACGATCAGAAAGCCAAGCGCGGCGTGTGGCTGCGCGACTGGCGGAAGCTGCGCGAACAGCTCGCGTACGTGCTCGACTACGTGGAGCCGGAAGGCCCGATCGGGGAGCGGCTGCGGCGCCTCATCGTCCTGGCCGCGAAGGGACCGGCGGCGCGGCGGTCGATCTTCGAAGTGCGCTGCGATCGCGGCGCCGAGATCGCGCGAACGCTCGGGTTCTCGAACGACACGGCGGAGGCCATCCGCACGATGGACGAACACTGGGACGGTGGCGGATACCCGACGGGGCTGAAGCGCCAGGACATCCCGCTGCTCGCGCGCATCATCGGCCTTGCGCAAGTCGCGGAGATCTTCGCCAGCGACAGCGGGCCCGAGCGCGCGGCGTCGATCGCGAAGCAGCGCCGCGGGAGCTGGTTCGATCCGGCGATTGTCGACGCGTTCCTGTCGATCGTGCGGGAATCGAGCCTGTGGGACGCGTGCGCGTCGCCCTCGCTCGACGACACCGTCGCGGCGGCGGAACCCGAAGGCCGTCAGGTGCCGGCCGACGGCACGCGGCTCGACGACATCGCGGCGGCATTCGCGTGGGTGATCGACGCGAAGTCGCCGTACACGTATCACCATTCCAATCGCGTGGCCGACTACGCCGTCGCCATCGGCACGGAGCTGGGTCTCGACGAACACGAGATCGTGCGCATCCGGCGCGCCGGGTTGCTGCACGACATCGGCAAGCTCAGCGTGCCGAACCGCGTCCTCGACAAGCCCGGAAAGCTCACGCCCCGCGAGTGGGAGGTCGTGAAGCTGCATCCGTACTACACGTACCAGATTCTCGAGCGGGTGCCGGTATTCGGCGAGCTGGCGTTCGACGCGAGCGCGCATCACGAGCGGCTCGACGGCCGCGGCTACTACCGCAATCTGCCCGGACCGCAGCTGTCGACGGCGGCGCGCATTCTCGCCGCCGCCGATCAGCTCGACGCGCTCTCGGCCGAACGGCCGTACCGCGGCAGACTCCCGCGCGAACGCGTCGTCGCGATCATGAAAGAGGAAGCGGGCGCGGGCCTGTGCCCGGACTGCGTGGCCGCCGCCGTGACGGTGTTAGAACGTATGCCGCGCGACCCACTCCCGGAGCAGTGAGTCGACGACGGCGTAGCGGCGTCCGTCGCGCGCGATGATGTCGTCGCGCACGAGCGCGTTGAGCGACGCCTGAATGGTCGACGTGCCGCCGAGGCGGTGCCGCGTCCGAACGTCCTCCGACAGTACCGAGTGTCCGCCCTCGACGACCACCGCGCGCAGCACCGCGCGCTGCGGCAGCGTCAGCCGCTGCCACACGGCCTCGAACATCGTCTCCTGTTCGCTGAGCAGGCGCGTGAGCGCCTGATGGAGCAGGTCCAGCGTCGCGCGCTTGCCGCCGGTCGTCCGCACCTCGTCCCAGGTCTCGTGCGCGAGCCGCTGCACGTCGTACGGAAGATTGCCGGCGAGCTCGACGATCGCGTCGCCGAGGCCGTCCTCGGGTTTCATCCCCGAGCGCTTGAAGCGCGTGTCGATCGCCGCGGCGAATTCGTCGCCGGGAATCCTGTCGAGACGCATGACGGGACCGGCCTTGTAGAACGGGCGCTTCGGTCCCAGCATCCGCTCCATCAGGCTCGGCTCCGAGCCCGCGAACACGTACCCGACGTCGCGCTGATGCTGGACGGCCGCGCGCATCGCATGCTCGACCGATCCGCCGTTGAACTCCGCAATCGCCTGGAACTCGTCGAGGGCGACGACGACCTTGCGGCGGCGCGTGTCGGCAAGACGGCCGGGCAGCGCGAAGACGTCCTGCGCGAGACGCGAGACGTCGCGTTCGGACTTCACGGCGGGAAACGACACCGACAGCGAGCCGAGCGGCGACTCGCCCGGCGTGTAGCGGATCTCGGTGCGCGCGGACTGGATGGCGTCCTTCAGCCAGGTGCGCGCGCGGTCCCAGCGCGTCTCGGCCGCCATGAGCGCGCGGGCGTAGCCCTCGAGGAACGCGACGTACGAGCTGAAGCTGCTGACGGTGATCTCGACCGTCAGGACGCCGCGGCGCGACAGCGTCGACAGCGCCTGCCGGATCAGCGACGACTTGCCGTAGCGGCGCGGCGAGATCAGGAAGACCTTCTGCCCCGCGGCCAGGTCGCGGACGAGGCGGTCGAGCTCGACGACGCGGTCGATGAAGGCGCCGGCGGGCACGACCTCGCCGTAGACGAAAGGGTTGTCCATTACGTCGTTCTACGTAACAGCTACGTTATACGCCGTAACGCCGGGGCAGATCAACCACCACGCGGCGCCGGACGAGATCCTCCGCGCCCGGCGGCACGCGTCCGGCCGCGAACGCGTCGAGATCGGCGCGGCCGATCGTGACCGCCTCCGGCAGATACCGGCGGCAGGCGCCGTACTCCTGTTCGTAGTCGTCGGACGGAAACCTCAGGCGGAAGCGGACGGTGTCGCCGCCGCCCGCGTCGGCCGTGTAGAGCGGGTTCACGTGGAATTCGCCCGCGGGCCGCGACGGCGGCGGTTCGAGCGGGTGCGGCGTGAACACGCGCGGATCGGTGCTCGCGACGATCGCGAGCGCCTGTTCGGCTTCCAGCGTCTTCGCGCTGTCCACGCGCGAGAGATCCAGCGGTCCGCCGCCGACGACGTCGGCGAACAGGCCGGACTCGCCGAACACGCGCGGCTCGAGCGTCTCGAAGAGGTGGCGATACCCGTCGGGCGTCAGCGGCTGGCCGTGTGACGGCGTCCACGTGCACTGGTTGTGCGTGTGGCTGATCATGGCGGCCGCGGGACGCTGGCCGTCGATGAGGCGCAGGAGATCGAGGACGAACTGCCGCTTCGTCCAGATGTACATGAACGCGTCCGAGCACATCGCGAACCTGAAGACGCCCCGCGCGAACGGCATCGGCGAGTTGCCGTCGCTGCAGACGGGCTCGCAGCCCGGCGCGGTGAACCGGCGCGCGAGCCAGACCTTCGCGTAATACAGATCCGCGAGGACCGGCGCCGGCGACGACAGATCCATGAGCGAGCGCGTGAGATGACCCGATCCGCCGGCGATGTCGATGGCGCGTCCGCCGCCGCGGAGCACCGTGCCCGCCACCGCGCGCACCAGCGCATGGCCGACGATGAACGTCGGATCGGCGAAGCGATAGAGGAAGTATCCGCCCTCGAGATACTCGCCGAACGCTTCGACAATCGATCGATACGTCGCCTCAGGAGACGCGATGAGCGCGTCGACGCGTTCCGCCACCGCCGGGTGCTCGTCGAGGCCGAACATCGCACGCCTGGCGTCGACCGGCTTGCGCTGTTCGATCAGATCCTTGGCCGCCACGGCGTGCGGCTGCAGGTGCATGACGGGAATGCCGTCGACGACCGGGAACACGCAGCACTGGCAGCCGAGGACGCCGGTCTGAATCTCGTCGCCCTGCTGTTCGTGGAACGACGAGGTGACGAGGTCGAGCCGGCTTCCGCAGTACGGACAGCGGAGGATGTCGAAGGTGCTCTTATGCATGAAGTTGCTCGATCACTGAATCCCATCCCGCGTCGAGCTCCGCGCGCCGGAACTGTTCGACGCCGAGCAGCCGCTCGGCCTGTTCCTCGGTCAGGTGGTAGAACGCGTTGTCCGGTCCGACCTGCGTACGGTGACTGCGCAGCGCCGTCAGCTTGCGCGGCACCCAGCCACGGACGTCGATCTCGAACGACGGCGGCTTCGCGTGGTCGCCGAACGCGTCGGGTTCGACGTTGAACGGCCGTCCCTTCAGGATGGCGCCGTTCGAGCGCGCGGCCTCGACAATCTGCCTCACGAGACCGTGCCTGATCGTCACGTAATAGAGCGGCGGCGCCCACGGCCCGAACGACTTCACCGCCGTGTACGTGCGCTCGTGCACGCCGATGTGATCGAGATGCCAGTAGAAGCCGTCTTCGGCGAACGTGATCACCCCGTCCGGTTTGTACCGCTGGATGGCGAGCACGATCTCGACGTGGAAGTCGGCCGCCTCCGCCCAGCGGAGATCGCCGTCCGGGTGCGTATAGAGCAGCACCTCGGAGATGCCGAGCACTTTCGCGGCCTCGTGCAGTTCATGCGATCGGACGACGCCCAGGTCCTTGCCGTCGACGAGCGACGGATCGCTGATCGGCCCTTTTTCACCGCGCGAGCCGCAGAGGAGCACGACGCGCGCGCCCGCGTCCGCAAGACGGGCGAGCGTGCCTCCGCACGCCAGCGACTCGTCGTCTGGATGGGCGAAGACCGCGAGGATGGTCCGGCCCGAGAAGTCAGGCGCGGCGGATGATGCGCTCATAGATCGCGACGTACTCGTTCACCATGCGCTGGACGCCGAACCGTTCGACCGCACGCTCGCGGATGCGCCGGCGATCGAGCGCGAACACGCTCGTCAGGCCCGCGGCCATCTCGTCGAGCGTGTCGAACACCCTGCCGGTCACGCCTTCGTCGACGACCTCGCGCACCGCGCCGAGATCGAGCGCGACGGCCGGAGTGCCGCACGCCATCGCTTCCGCAAGCACGAGACCGAACGGCTCGCGCGCCTGAACGGGATACACCAGCGCGCGCGCGCCGCCGAACAGCCTGACCTTGGCGCCGAAGTCGGCCTCGCCGTAGTACACGATTTGTTTTCCGTCCACGTGCGGAGCCACGGTGTCCCGGTAGTAGTCGTCTTCCGCGGCCGCGAGGATCAGCTTCATCCCGACACGCTTCGCGACCTCGATCGCCTGGAGCACGCCCTTGCCGGCCGTGAAGCGCCCGAGGAACAGCAGGTAGTCCTCGGGCGTCTCGCGGAACGTGAAGCTGTCGGTGTCGATGCCGTGCAGCACGGTGCCGACGACGTTCGCGCCGGAGAGCAGCAGTTTCTGTTCGTTGGAGATCGCGACGAACGGCGCCTCCGGGTAGCGGGCCCACAACGCGACCTCGGCCCTGCTCGGCGAGTGGTGCAGCGTCTGGACGATCGGCGTCGGCGACAGGCGCGTGAACGCCAGCGACATCGGATAGTACGCCGCCTCGTAGTGGATGATGTCGAACTC
>DATNBT010000256.1:0-8273 GCA_035571855.1 Vicinamibacterales bacterium | reverse complement strand
GGCGAAGTCTGGGTGCCTGCCTTCCAGGCAAAGGACCTCGCCATCGCGCTCGATCTCAGGACGCAGGAACTGCCCGCCGAGCGGAGGCTCGCCGCGAGAGGAGCGGTCGACCGTCTGGTCCGCGCCGCGTGGGCGCTCGATGCGGCAGGGGACATCGGCAACCGGTCGGACGTCGAAGACGGCTTCAAGGCCCTGGCCGGCGCCGCGGCTGACATAGAGAAGGTCTTCGCGAGATGACGCGGGGCAGGATGGGCGGGACGGGCTGGATCGGCGGGATGCTCGCGCTTGCCGCTGTCGTGGCGGTCGATGCGCACAAGCCCATCACGTCGAAATACACGTACTCCGAGGACGTCTATCCGATCGTCAAGGCACACTGCGGCGCCTGCCACGTCGCCGGCGGCATCGCGCCGATGTCGCTGCTCACCTATGAAGACGCGCGCCCGTGGGCGGAGTCGATTCGGCTGGAGCTGACGACGGGTCACATGCCGCCGTGGTACGGCGATCCGGGCGTCGCGGCCCTGCGCGACGACCACACGCTGTCGCCACGCGATCTCGACGTCGTGCTGACGTGGGCGACGGGCGGCACTCCTGCCGGTCCCGCGATGAAGGCGGACGCGTCGACACCGCGACGGGACTGGGCCAGAGGCCGTCCCGATATCGTCATCGCCGTCCCTGAGGCAGTGACGCTGGCCGCGGACAAGAGGGAAGACTCCCGCGAGTTCGTTCTTCGCGAGACGAACGATCGTGATCGCCTGATCGCGTTCGCCGACGTGCTTCCCGGCAACCCGGCGATCGTTCACGACGCGACCGTCTTCACGCGACGTCCCGATGACCGCACTCCCGCGACCGTCATCGCCGAATGGATCCCCGGCGAGAGTCCGGCGCCGCCGTCGTACGGGTTCCCGTGGCACGCAGGCGAACAACTGGTCGTCCGCGTTCACTACAAGAAGAACTGGAAGCTCGAGAACAAGCCGGCGTCAGATCGAAGCCGTATCGGTCTGTATCTCGCCAGGCCCACCGCGCGTCCCGTTCGCGCCGTCGGCATCCAGACAGGGAAGCCGACGACGACCGATGCAGCCGTGAAGGCGATTGCCGTGAGGACGTCCGGTGTCGCGACCGACGCACGCGTCGAAGTGGAAGCGATCCGTCCCGACGGCTCACGCGTCGCGGTTGCCGGCTTCGCGGTACGCCCCGGATGGAACCGGCGGTACTGGCTGGCGCGCGCGATCGATCTTCCCAAGGGGAGTCGGCTCGAAGCGACGGCGGCTGCTGAACGAGTCGAGCCGATTCAGTTATGGCTCGACGTGTTACCATGACGCGCGATGGCCACTTGTCCGAAGTGCATGGGGTTTCTCGATGAAGGACACCGTTGCCCCGGTGGACTGTGGTCGCGCGTCGGCAAGGCCATCCTGACCGTCATCATCGGCGCCGCAATCGGCACCGTGCTCGTCTACGCCATCGAAGATCGTCCGGTCCCGGCACTCTGGCTCGCCGGTGCGGCGCTCGGCGCGGTCCTGGCCATGTCGATCCGCCAGGCCATCGGTGTGCGATGACGCACAGTTTGTGCGTGCGCGTGCTATAACCGCACACTCGTCGTCGATTCCATTCTAGAAAACGTCGAAATCAGGCCGGAAATCGCCCGCGCTGGAGGGGCATGGTTCTTGGACTGTCGAGCTCCCTCGATTCATGTCCTCGAAGGCTTCAGCCACCGCCGCGGTTCTGTCAGGCGCGTCCGTTGCGGCGCATCCGCATGAATTCTGCGGAATGCTCGGGCGCAGTCCCGCGATGCAGCAGGTGTTCAGCATGATCCGGCGCCTCGCGCCGCATGCGGCGACGATCCTGATCAGCGGAGAGACCGGAACGGGGAAGGAGCTGGCCGCGCGTGCGTTTCATCAACTGGGCCCGCGGTCGTCGAAGCCGTTTCTGAAGAACGAAGTAGTCGAGAACGCGCGGGGCGCGACGCTCTTTCTCGACGAAGTCGGCGATCTGCCGTTCCCCGCGCAGGGAAAACTGCTGCGAGTGCTCGAGTCGGATGTGAGCGTCATCGCGGCGACCAGTCGCGATCTCCGCGCGGAAATCGTCGCGGGACGGTTTCGCGGCGACCTGTTCTACCGGCTCACTGCGGTGGAAGTCCGGCTGCCGCCGCTTCGCGATCGTCGCGACGACATCGCGTTCCTGGCGTCGGCATTCACGGCCGAGTGCGCACGACGGATTCGCAGGCCTCTGAACGGTCTTACGCCGGGCGCGGAGCAGATGCTGCTCGGCGCGGCGTGGGGCGGGAACGTGCGCGAGTTGAAGAACGCGATCGAGCGTGCGTGCATGCTCGCCGAGGGCGGATCGATCACCGAGCGCGACATCGAGGCCAGCCTCGGTCCGGCGCTCGCGACCGGCCAGACTGCGCAGGCACGAGCATCCTCGGCGGCGCTCATGTCAGTCGAGCGCGGACACATCGTCGACGTCCTGCGCCAGGTCAACGGAAACCGCATGGCGGCTGCTAAAATACTCGGCATCAGCCGCCGTGCTTTATATCGCCGACTCGAACGTCACCGGATCGTCGACATCTCCTGAGAGGACCCGTGGCCGCTGAACCATCTGTCATCGGATCGATCAAGACGCTCGCCTCGAAGCTGGTGAAGGCTCCCGAGCCGCAGGGGCCCGTGCTCGTCGTCGACGACGAGGAGGCCGTGCTGCGGTTCGTGGATCGCGTGCTGCGCGATGCGGGCTACAAGACCGCGACGGCGAACAGCGGCGCCGAAGCGATCGACGTCGCGAAGAAGATCGGTCCGCTCGGGGCGCTGGTGACCGACGTGATGATGCCGGGGATGACGGGCGACGAGCTTGCGCGCACGCTGCGGCAGACCGAGCCCACGCTGAAAGTGCTGTACCTGACCGGTTACAGCGATCGGCTGTTCAAGGAAAAGACGATGCTGTGGGCGGACGAGGCGTTTCTCGACAAGCCGTGCACGGTCAAAGGTCTGCGGGAAGCCGTCTCGCTGCTGATCACGGGCAAGTTCGAAGCCCCGCCCAATCCCTAATCCCCAGCCCCTAGCCCCCTCGGGTATGCATCTCCAGGTGGGGATCTTTCTTTAACGCCTTAATCGGGACGAATGCGCGCCTCTCGCCGAGGGCCAGCCGCTGCTCGGCGCCGCGATCGTCGCGGGCCATCCAGGCGCCACGAATCATCGCGGCAATCTGATCGCTATTCACGCCGCCTCGGAGCGCCGCCCGCAGATCCAGGCCGGTGGCGGCGTAAAGGCACAGGTACCACATGCCGTCCGCCGTCAGCCGGCTTCGATCGCATCTGCTGCAGAACGGCTGCGTCGTCGACGAGATGATGCCGAAGACGGTGCCGTCCGGCAGCCGGTACCGGTCGGCCGGGGCGGAGGAGTGCTCGACGATCGGCGTTACCGCGCCGTAGCGCTTCGACAGCAGCGCGACGATCTCGGCGCGCGACAGCACGTGATCCCAGGACCACTTCGTCGCGCCGCCGACGTCCATGTACTCGATGAAGCGCACTTCCGCGCCGACGGACTTTCCGTACTCGATCAAATCCGCGAGCTCGTCGTCGTTCACGCCTTTGATGACGACGGTGTCGATCTTGAAGCGGCCGGGGAAGACGCGCTTCGCCGCCTGCATGCCTTCGTGGACGCGGGGAAGCTCGTCGGAGCGCGTGAGCGCCTTGAAGCGATCCGCACGCAGCGTGTCGAGGCTGACGGTGATGCGCCGCAGGCCGGCGGCGGCCAGCGCGTCGATCTGATCGGCGAGCAGGATGCCGTTGGTGGTCATCGCGAGATCGTTGACACCGGGCTTCGCGGCAACCATCGCCATCAGCTTCGGCAGATCGCGGCGGAGCAGCGGCTCGCCGCCGGTGAGCCGGATGCGATCGACGCCTTCAGCGACGAACAGGTCGACGAGCGAGGAGATTTCCTCGAAGTGCAGCAGGTCTTCGCGCGGCAGCCACTGATAGTCGTCCTCCGGCATGCAGTACTCGCAGCGCAGGTTGCAGCGGTCGGTGACCGACAGCCGGAGGTTGCGGAGCGGGCGATCGAGGGCGTCGGAGATCATCGGTGCAGTCTGACCATTGTAGGCGCCGCGGCGATCTGTCCGGCGAAGCGCGCGTCGAATCGGCCCGGCACGGCCGTGCCGCACGCCGGGCAGCAGCCGTTCGGCGTGATGCGGTACTCGCGGATGCGGAAGCCTCGACGCGCGATCAGCGTCTCGCGGCACGAGGTGCAGCGCGTGTCCTCGAGATCGCCGACGCTGCCGGGGAGATTGCCCGCGTAGACGAAATTGAGGCCGGCGTCACGCCCGATGCCGGCGGCCTGCCGCAGCATCGCCGGCGTCGTGCCCGGCGTGTCGTCCATCTTGTAGTCGGCGTGGAACGCCGTCACATGCCATGGGATGTCGGGCGACACGCTCGCGATGAAGTCCGTCAGCCGCCGCAGTTCGTCGGGCGAGTCGTTGAAGCCCGGAATCAGCAGGGTGACGATCTCCACCCAGACGTCCATCGCGTGCAGGCGACGGATCGTGTCGACGATCGGATCGAGCCGTCCGCCGAGCGAACGGTAATGACGGTCGTCGAAACTCTTGAGGTCGACTTTGTAGAGATCGATCCACGGCCGGAGGTACTCGAGGACCTGTGGCGTGCCGTTGCCGTTGGACACGAACCCCGTGACGAGGCCCGCGGCTTTCGCGTGTCTGAAGATCTCGACGGCCCACTCGGCGGTGATGAGCGGCTCGTTGTAGGTGCTCACGAGCACGCGCGCGCCGAGACGCACGGCGTCGTGGACCATCTCTTCCGCCCGCGCGTGCATCGGCTCTGACACCGCGGCGGGATCGCGAAGCGCCTGCGACGTGACCCAGTTCTGGCAATACGCGCAGTGCAGGTCGCAGCCGAGCATGCCGAAGCTGTAGGCCAGCGCGCCGGGGTAGGCGTGGAAGAACGGCTTCTTCTCGATCGGGTCGCACTGGACGCCGCCGACGTAGCCCCACGGCACACGAAGCCTGCCGCCTTCGTTGAAGCGGACCTTGCAGACGCCGATCGCGCCCTCCGGCAGGGGACACTGGTGCCCGCAGGCGTAGCAGCGCAGACGTCCGTCGGGCAGGACGTCGAACAGCTCGCCGTCGCGCGTGTCGCGCGAGAGCAGTTCAGCCAGTGTGGACATTCCTTGTATTGTACCCGTCATGTTCGGACTCCCGCGCGCGGTGTGGCTGCTCGGCTGGGTGAGCTTCGCGACGGATGCCGCGAGCGAATCGATCTACCCGCTGATTCCGTACTTTCTGACCACGGTCCTCGGGGCGGGGGCCGTGTCGCTGGGCGTCATCGAGGGCGCGGCCGAGGCGGTCAACAGCCTGCTGAAGATCCTCTCGGGCCGGCGCGCGGACAAGTCGCGCGCGAAGCGGCCGCTCGTGCTGCTCGGCTACAGCGTGTCGTCGGCCGCCAAGCCGTTCATCGCGATCGTCACCGGCCCGATCCAGGTCTTCGTCGTCCGCATCCTCGACCGCCTGGGGAAGGGCGTCCGCGGAGCGCCGCGCGACGCGATGCTCGCGTCATGGGCGACGCCGCAGACACGCGGCAAGGTGTACGGCGTCCACCAGGCGATGGACAATCTTGGAGCCGTCGTCGGCCCGGCGCTCGCGACCGTCTTCCTGCTCGCGTATCCCAGCCACTACCGCACGCTGTTCGCGCTGACGATCATCCCCGGCGCGATCTCCGTCCTGCTCATCTTTCTTATTCCGGAGCGGGACGACGTGGATGACGTCCGGCTGAATCCGGACGCTGCGAAAGGCGCCCACGCTGAACCGCGGACGCTGAACCCTGAACCTCTTCCCACGCGGTTCACCCGCTTCATGGTGATCCTCTCGATCTTCGCGCTGGGCAACTCGACCGACGCGTTCCTGCTGCTGCGGCTGACCGAAGCGGCCGGAAGTCCCAAGTTCATCCCGTTGATGTGGGCGGGCATTCACGTCGTGAAGTCCGCCGTGTCGTTCGTCAGCGGCAGCTGGTCGGATCGCATCGGCCGGCGCGCGGTGATCACGATCGGCTGGGTCGTCTACGCGATCGTGTACGCCGGTTTCGCCGTGAGCACCAGCCTGACGTCGTTGCTCACGTGGTTCATCGTCTACGGCTTCTACTTCGGATTCGCCGAAGGCACGGAGAAGGCGCTCGTCGCCGACCTCGCGCCGGCGTCGCGCCGCGGCACGGCGTTCGGCATCTACAACGCGGTCACCGGACTCGGCGCGCTCACCGCCAGCATCGTCTTCGGCGTCCTGTGGTCGATGTTCGGCACGGCGGTCGCGTTCGGCACGGGTGCGGCGCTCGCGTTCGTCGCGACGGCGCTGCTTTTCGTCGCGTTATAATCGAAGTTCCTCATGCGTCGAATCCTGGTCACCAATGACGACGGCTATCGATCCGAAGGACTGATCGCCCTCGCGGACGCGCTGCGGCCGCTCGGAGACGTCACGATCGTCGCGCCGATGAGCGAGGCGAGCGCAATCGGCCACGCGCTCACGCTCCGGCAGCCGCTGCGCATCGAACACATCGCCGACAAGCTCTTCGCCGTCGAGGGCACGCCCACCGACTGCGTCAACATCGCCGTCACGCACGTCCTGCGCGCGCTGCCCGATCTCGTCGTCTCCGGCATCAACAAAGGCTGGAACCTCGGCGACGACGTGACGTACTCGGGGACGGTGTCCGGTGCGCTCGAAGCGGCGCTGCTTGGCGTGCAGGCGATCGGCGTGTCGCTGCAGTTCTCGCGGTCGTTCGACTTCAGTCACGCCGGGCGCGCGTCGGCGGCGATCGCGGAGTCGCTGTTCGACACGCCGCTGCCGGCGCGGACGTTTCTGAACATCAACGTCCCGAAAGGCGAGCCGAAGGGCTATCGCGTCACGGTTCAGGCCAGGCGCAACCACGTCACGTCGGTGGCCGAGCGGCACGATCCGAAGGGCCGGCCGTATTACTGGATCGAAGAAGGCCAGGACGAGTGGCACCCGCACGACCGCTCGGACTATCAGGCGGTGCGCGACGGCTACGTCTCGGTCACGCCGCTGCATCCCGATCTCACCGCTCATCAGGCGATTCCGGCGGTGGAGAAGCTATCTTTCGAAGCGGCCGCTAAGGTAAGATAGCCCTTCGGCACAAATCCCACACGTCCGGTCGGGGCGTGGCTCAGCCTGGTAGAGCACTCGGTTCGGGACCGAGGGGTCGGAGGTTCGAATCCTCTCGCCCCGACCAATTTCAGAATCTCGCGAGGCCAGATTTCTTAAGAAATCTGGCCTCTTTGCTTTTTGAGACCGATCTCTTTTTGTTAAGTTGATGGGTCACCGGTTTTTGACCGAGTGACCGGCGGCGTGAATCCGGCGCTTCCGCACCATCAAGAACCTTCCAGCGCGCCCTCGCCTCGTCGACGCTAGGTTCGGAACGCGTTGGCAGTACTACCCTGAAGCTACCCGCAGTAGGTCGTTTGACGCAGTCAGCTTGACGATGGCATCGTCGTCGGCGCGATGTTTCAAAAGCCCTCCGCCGCGATGATGCTCGCGCTCCGCGACTTCGTCTTTCGCCACGAGGTCTTCATCGAAGCCCGCGAATTCGACGACGGTTTCATCTTCACGCGGCTGCCGAGGCGCGGCTCGAAGAGAGCAGGTCCTCGTCGACACTTTGAAGTGTTCCTCCGCCGGCAGGAACGCCGGGTCAAGTTCTTCAGCCTGACGTGTGGATCCGAAGATGAGAAACGTTCGCAAGTCGCCATCGACTTTCCAGAGAAAGCGCTCCAGGCGGCGGCGGACGCCGCGATTGAGTACGAGGACGTCGATCGAAGTGCCAAACGTTACGCCGCACAGTTCTCCAAGGACTCAGATACTGGCCGAGCGCTCTTCGGCTACGTGCGGTCCGAGTCGAGGCTTCTGTCGAAGCTCCTCGGCGGAGGTATTTACAACGAACTCCTTCGTCTCGTGCGTCGATACCGCCATGTCAGCGAACGAAATCGTCCCAAGAACAAATTGGGCCGGCAGCGCCGACGATCATCATGAGCATTTACGCGCGCTTTGGAGATGCCGCGCCGCGGTAGTATGTGCGCGGGCGGAGGCGGTGCGGCCACTGGGCGTACCGGTGCACACCGGTCATCGTAACCATGTTCCTGAAGACATTCCTCGAGGATCCCGCGCGGCCGGCCGAAACTCTCCGCTATCACGAACTTCAGGGTTTCTTGTTTGCTGTCGCGAGCGCGCCTGAGCTGATCCGTCCCTCGGACTGGATGCCGCTGGTCTTTGCCGAT
>DATNBT010000255.1:0-3318 GCA_035571855.1 Vicinamibacterales bacterium | reverse complement strand
GGGAAGAAGTTGTTGACCTTCTCGATGTCGCCGTACGCGAAGACGTTCTCGTACGGCACGAACACGTCCTTGAAGATCAGGATCGAGTCGTTCTCGTCCATGCGCGACGAGAGCGGGTAGTCGAACGGCGTGCCCGCGACCGCCGACATGTACTCGTACGACGGGCGGCAGAGCAGCTTCACGCCCGGCGCGTCGGTGGGCACCATGCAGACGAACGCGAACGGCTTGGTCTTGATCGGCAGCGCGCCGTTGTTCGCGATGAAGTTGAAGTGCGTCAGGCTCGAGGTCGTCGCCACGACCTTCGCGCCGCTGACGATCAGGCCCGCGTCGGTTTCCTTCGTGACGTGCATGTAGACGTCCTGCACTTCATCGAGCGGCTTGTCGCGGTCGACCGGCGGGTTGACGATGGCGTGGTTGACGAAGCTGACTTCCTCGTTGACCTTCTTGTACCACTTGCGCGCGTTCTCGTCGTACGGCGCGTAGTACTTGTCGTTGGCGCCGAGCGTCGCGAGAAACGCGGCCTTGTAATCGGGGCTGCGGCCGATCCAGCCGTAGGTGAGGCGCGCCCACTCGGCGATCGCGTCGCGCGCGCCGACGAGTTCTTCCGCCGTCTTCGTCGCCTTGTAGAACTTGTGCGTGTACGTGCCGCCGCCGGTGTCGGTCGGCGTCGTCAGGATGTCCTTGTGCTTGGGATCGTGCAGCGCGTCATACAGCCGCGCGATCATGCGCACCGTGTTGCGGAACGCCGGGTGCGTCGTCACGTCCTTGACGCGCTCGCCGTAGATCCAGATCTCGCGGCCGTCGCGCAGGCTCTCCAGGTACTGTTTGCCGGTGTATGGCGCTGTCATCGGGTGTCTCCCATGGGGTGATGAGGACGGCATTCTAACGTCAGTCGGGGCCCGCCGATCGATTACCCGCGCTGTATCGGCCTGCGCCAGTACTGGTATGGCAGTGCCCCCGCGCCTCAGGTGCTATGATTCCGGCGGTTTCCGCCTCCGCGCTGCGCGCTGCGGCGGACATGCGAATCCGAGGAGGTCCCCTTGCGGAAGTTTGCGGTTGTCACCGGCCTCATCGCCTTGAGCGCTGCCGGTTTAGGGGCGCAGTCCGCCTCTACAGAAATCAAATCGCTGCACGTCCAGGGCAACGTGTGGATGCTCGTCGGTCCCGTGTCCAATGCCGTGATCCAGATCGGCGACGACGGCGTGCTCGTCGTGGACGCGATGATGGAGCAGCAGGCGGACGCGATGGTCGCGGAGATCAAGCGGCTCGCAGGTCCGAACAGAATCATCCGCTACCTGATCAATACGCACGTCCATCTCGACCATACCGGCGGCAACGAGAAGGTCGCGGGCGCGGGCCGCACGATCGTCGCGGGCAACTTTGCCGGCCAGGTCGCGGCCGATTCGCCGGCGACGATCATCGCGCACGAGAACGTGCTGAACCGGATGAGCGCGCCGACCGGCAAGCAGGCGTCGCGCGCGACCGCCGCGTGGCCGAGCGACACGTTCTTCGACGAGGAGAAGGACATCTTCTTCAACGGCGAAGGCATCCAGCTGATTCACATCCCCGCGGCGCACACCGACGGCGACGTGATGGTCTACTTCCGCAAGTCGGATGTCATCGCGGCCGGCGACCTCTACGTCAACAACACGTTCCCGATCGTGTCGATCGCGGAAGGCGGCAACTACAAAGGCAGCGTCGCCGCGCTCAACCGCATGATCGACATCGCGATCCCGCGCGATAAAGAAGAAGGCGGCACGTGGATCGTCCCCGGACACGGACGGCTGGCCGACGAAGCCGATGTCGTCGACTATCGCGACATGGCGACGGTGATTCACGACCGGTTCGCCGACGCGATCAAGAAAGGCATGACGCTCGAGCAGGTGAAGAACGCCAGGCTGGTGCAGGACTACGGCCGCTGGGCGTCGGACACCGGCTTCTGGACGACCGACAAGTTCGTCGAAGCGGTCTACGCCAGCCTGAAACCCGAGCCTCCGAAGGCTCCTGCTGCCAAGACGCCCGCGAAGCCTGCGGCGGGAGGAAAGAAGTGAAGCGGCTTACTTCCGCGACCCTGAAAGGGTCGCTCTACGCAGCCATCCTCACGACCGCGACGCTCGCGGCGCAGCAGCAGGCTCCCGCGCCGGCGCCGCCGACGCCGCGCGCCGCCGCGCCGATCGATCTCACCGGCAACTGGGTGTCCATCGTCAACGAAGACTGGCGCTGGCGCATGATGACGCCGCCGAAAGGCGACTACACCAGCGTGCCGCTCAATAACGCCGGCCGCGGCGAAGCCGACAAGTGGACCGAGGCGCAGGACGGAAGCTGCCAGGCGTACGGCGCGGGCGCGCTGATGCGCATGCCGACCCGCGTGCGCATCTCGTGGCAGGACGACCACACGCTGAAAGTCGAAACCGACGCGGGCACGCAGACACGGCTGCTCCACATCGCGCCCGTCGGATCGGCGCCGGTAGAGCCGCCGGCCGGCGCTCCGCGGTCGTTGCAGGGCTATACGGCCGCGAGCTGGGAATTCGCCGGCCGTGGCGGCGCTCTCGCGTTCGGCCAGGGCGGCGGCGGTGGTGGCGGCCGCGGCGGACGTGGCGGTCCGGCGCCGCTGCCGAAGTTCGGCACGCTGCACGCCGTGACGACGAACCTGAACGGCGGCTGGCTGCGCAAGAACGGCGTGCCCTACAGTCAGGATGCCGTCGTGACGGAGAACTGGGATCGGTTCAAGTCGCCGAACGGCGACGAGTGGTTCGTGGTCACAACGGTCGTCAGCGATCCGAAATACCTCGCGCAGGATTTCGTGACGAGCTCGCACTTCAAGAAGGAAGCGGATGGATCTAAATGGAGCCCATCGTCATGCAAATAGCTAAAAGAGCATTATTCGCAGTGGCAGTGATCGGGCTGGCCGCGCGGCCGGCGTCGGCGCAGATTGACCTGTCGGGCATCTGGGCGCCGATCATGCACGAGGATCAGGCCGAGCGCGCGCCCGGCCCGGAGATCGGCGACTACGCCGGTCTGCCGATCACCGATGCCGCCCGTTCACGCGGCCTGACGTGGGACGCGTCGCTGCTGACGATGCCGGAGCATCAGTGCCAGCCGCACCCGTCCACGTACGGGTTCCGCGGCGTCGGCAACCTGCGCATCTGGGTCGACCAGGATCCGCAGACGCAGCAGGTGATGTCGATCAACACGCAGATTCAGTGGATGGAGCAGCGCCGGAAGATCTGGATGGACGGCCGTCCGCATCCGCCGGAGTACGCCGCGCACACGTGGCAGGGTTTTTCGAAGGGCCACTGGGAAGGCAACACGCTGGTC
>DATNBT010000254.1:0-2101 GCA_035571855.1 Vicinamibacterales bacterium | reverse complement strand
CTCTCCTCCTGCTTGTAGGAGCCGTCGTGCTCCTCGTCGACGACGATCAGGCCCACGTCTTCGAGCGGGGCGAACACCGCGGACCGTGTGCCGATGACGACGTCGACGTCTCCGCGGCGGATGCGCTGCCACTGATCGTGGCGCTCGCCGTCGGACAGCCCGCTGTGCTGAATCGCGACGCGATCGCGGAATGCGTCGCGGAAGAACGACGTCACGACAGGCGTGAGCGCAATCTCCGGAACCAGCACGAGCGCGCGACGTCCGCCGTCGCGCACCGCGGCCGCGAGCCGGAGATAGATCTCCGTCTTGCCGCTGCCGGTGACGCCGTGCAGGAGCGCGACCTGAAACGTTCTCGCGTCCGCAAAGCCGCGGAGCCGTGCCAGCGCGCTCTCCTGCTCCTGCGTCAACGTGCGTGCGAGGTCGATCTCGATCCCCTTGGCGGCCGCCGCCTCGAACGGATCGCGGTCGACACGATCGGCGCGAAGGCTGACGAAGCCCTTCTTCGCGAGCCTCGCAACTGCATCAGCCGCGATGCCGCGCGCGGCGAGCTCGGGAGTGGAGATGCCCGCCGGAACACCCGCAAGCAATCGAAGCGCGTCAACCTGCGTGTCGCGTAGAGCGACCTTTTCAGGATCGTGGACAGCTTCGAGCCCCGCGGCGGTGATTGCGGCAACCCGGATCGTTTTGTGCGCATCGGTGCGGCCGCCGCGCGCCATCGGCGGCAGGACCGCGGTGATCGTGTCGCCGGGGCCCGCGGCGTAGTACTCCGCCGTCCATCGCGCCAGCTCGACAACGTCCGCCGGCACGAACGCATCCGTATCCATCAACTCTTTGATCGGCTTGATCGCCGCATCGTCGACCGTCGACGCCGGCGCGTCGTCCATCACGATGCCCGTGACGATGCGGTTGCCAAGCGGGACGACGACACGTGCGCCGACGACCGGCCGCGGAATGCCGGAGGGAACGCGGTATGTCAGCAGGCCAAGGCCAGGAACTGGAACGGCGACGTGAACGATCACAGAAAGGTCCGGCTAGAGCCGGACACTACCGACACTACCGACACTACCATCCGGGCGTGACATGCCAGGTCACTCGTTCAGGAGCTTCAGCACGAGCTTCATGTCTTCCCACACGTCGCGCTTCGACGAGGGGTTCCGGAGCAGGTACGCAGGGTGAAACGTCGGAATCAGTTTCGAGCCGCGGTAGTCGAACACGCGGCCGCGAATCTTCGAAATCGGCTCGAGCGTGCGCAGCAGCGTCTGCGCGGCAAACTTGCCGAGCGCGACGATGACTTTCGGCTTGATGACGTCGATCTGCTGGAAAAGAAACGGCTCGCACGTCTCCACTTCGTCCGGCTCGGGATTGCGGTTCTGCGGCGGACGGCATTTGATCACGTTCGCGATATAGACGTCGCTGCGCGGAATCTTCAGGCCCTTCTCGATGATATCGGTGAGCAACTGGCCGGCGCGGCCGACAAACGGGATGCCTTTGACGTCTTCGTCGGCGCCGGGCGCTTCGCCGACGAACATCAGGTCGGCGTTCGGGTTGCCGACGCCGAAGACGATCTGGGTGCGCCCGAGCGTGTGGAGCTTACAACGCGTGCAGTCGCCGATCTCAGCACGCACGGCGGCGAGGCCATCGACCGCGGACAGCGAAATCGTCGTTCTAGGTTCAGGTTCAGCGTTCAGCGTTGGTTCGACGTTCGTACCGGCGGCGTGTTCGCGTGCCCGCCATGCCGGATCGGTACTGACGCCGGACACGCCGAGCTCCTTCGCGAATTTCAGGTGTTCTGTGAGGTCGTCGCGGTCCACGTCAGCAGGCGCTCGATGTGATTGAGGATGGCGCTCGCGACGCCCGCCTTGCTTTGCAGCGGGATCGTCTCGGTGCCGTCGGCACCCACAATGGTAACCGCATTCGCGTCGGCTTCGAAGCCCGCATCCGCGCGCGAGACGTCGTTGGCGACGATGACGTCGGCGTGCTTGCGCTCGCGCTTGGCCGAGGCGCTGGCGACGACGTTCTCGGTTTCGGCCGCAAAGCCCACCAGCACCGGACCGCGGCCCGCGGCCAGCCGCCGCCGTCCAAGGTCCGCGAGGATATCGGG
>DATNBT010000253.1:0-7483 GCA_035571855.1 Vicinamibacterales bacterium | reverse complement strand
CTTGTCGATGGTGAACCGGATCTTCGTGGTCCACATCACGTCGTGTTTGTAGTCCTTGTGATCGGCGAGCCGGCCCATGCACTTCCCGCCGTTCCCCTTCTGGTATTTCAACGCAATGGGGTCGATGGCGGCCGGAACCGGCGGCGGCGGTTGTTTTTTCACCGCGGTGGCGGTCGCCCCTCCTGTTGCCGGCGGCGGGGTCTGCGGTTTCGGGTTGTCGCACGCTGCGGTGATTAGCAGCAGCGTGGTGACGAGTGCCAGGGGAGTCGGACGTGTCGTCATGGCGATACTCCTTCGTTAACGGGAACCGTTGACCAGTTGCTGGAATGCCGGCACGCCCGCAAGGCGTGCAAGGTCGTCTTCCGTGCGGAGCTGCTGGACGCCGTAGCCGTGCTCGACGGCGAGTCTCAGGGCGTTGACGGCGGCCTCGGTGTCGCCGACGAGCGTCAGGGTCACACCTTTGCGGAACAGCACATCGGCGTTCGCGCTGTCGAGCGCGACGGCCTGGTCGGCATGCTGCCGTGCCTCTTTCGCGCGGCCGGCCTTCGCCTCGTAGAGCGCGAGCTGGGACAGCGTGGTCGCATCCGTCGCGTTCACGCGAAGCGCGTCTTCGGTGAGCGCGACGGCGGTCGCGTATTCGGCACGCGCGTCGCTCACGCGATTGAGCTTCAGATAGGCGTCGCCGAGGTTGCGGTGATACATGGCACGGTTCGGCCGCTGCCTGATCGCGGCGGCGAACGCCTGCGCCGCGTCCACGTATCGATGTTCCTCGAACGCGAGCACTCCGAGGTTGGAGTACGTGGAAGGGTTCGGCATCAGCCGGTTGGACTGTTCGAAGTCGGCGCGGGCGCGCTGGTTGTTGCCGATCAGGCCGAACGCCGCGCCGCGCTGAAGATACGCGTTCGCGTCATCGGGCCGTATCTCGATGACGCGCGTGAACTCCTGGATCGCTTCCGGCATCCGCTTCTGGTTCAACAGGAAACCCGCGAGCGCCTGGTGGTTGCGCCAGTACTGCGGCCTGAGGGCGACAGCCGTCTGGTACTCGACGAGGGCTTCGTCGGGTTTTCCCATGCGGGCCAGCGCGGCGGCGAGCCGGCTGTGGGCTTCGTCATTCTCCGGATGGCGACGGATGATCTCGCGGAATTCCGCCGCGGCGGCCGGCGCGCGGCCCGTCTCCATGTAGAGCGTGGCCAGCGAAATGCGGACCTCGACATGCTCCGGATCGATCGCGAGCCCGCGCTCGATTGCCGCCGACGCCTTGTCGATGGCGGCCTTGTCGCCGAGATCTCTGTATTGCAGACGATACGCTTCGCCGAGCGCGCCGTACGGCGCGGCGAAGTGTGAGTCCAGCTGCGTCGCCTTCTCCAGGCTCGCGATGGCCTGGCTGACGCTGCTGCGGTCCTGACGGTCGAGAAAGGCGAGGCCCTGCCAGTACGCCTCGAGCGCCTCGCGGTTTCCCGTGGCTGGGGCGACGGCGGTCTGCTGCGCGGCGGCGGCCACCGGTATCGGCAGCCCGGAGATGATGGACGCGGCCAGGCGGGTCTCGAGCGAGAAGAGATCCGAGGCCGGTGCGTCGGCGTCGCCGGCCCACGCCACCGATCCGTCGGGACGGAGCAGCTTCGCGCTGACGCGCAGGCGATCGCCCGACTGCTGCACGCTGCCCTGGAGGACGAGCGTGGCGCCGACGTCACGCGCGATGGTCTGCACGTCGGCGTTCCGCCGCGCATCGGCGAGGCCGGTCCGCGAGACGACCGACAGATGCGGCACGCGGGCGAGGCTCGTCGTCAGCGTCTCGGCGATGCCGACGCCGAGGTAGTCCTTTGCGCTGTCACCGCTCAGATTGGTCAACGGCAGGACGGCGATCACCGGGCGGTCCGCGGCCGCCGGCGCGCGCGATGTCCGCCACCAGGCGAAGCTGCCGCCGGCCGCCAGCGCCACGATCGTCGCGAGCGCGGCGACCGACATCGCGCGCCGGGACGGCGCGAGCCTCTCCTGGATGACGACATTCGTCGACGTCACCGGACTGAGCGCCTCGACGATCTCCTGCGCGGAGGGGCGTGCGTCGGGATCCTTCGCGAGCATCCGGCCGAGAAGCGCGTCGACGAACGGCGGAATGCCCCGGATGACGTCGGCGACGCGTGGCGTCGGCATCGCCATGATGCCCACGCCCGATGCGTACAATTCGTCGCCGGGAAACGGACGGCGGCCGGTCAGCATCTCGTACAGGACGACGCCGAGACCGAAGATGTCGGCGGGTCTGCCGACGGCAAGGCCGAGCGCCTGCTCCGGCGCCGCGTAGCCGGGAGTGCCGGCGATGCGGTGCGCCGGGGCGCTGTGCGTGATGCGCGCGACGGTCATCGTGCTCGTGTCGACCGCCGGCGCCAGCTGACGGGCCAGGCCGAAGTCCAGCACTTTGATGCGCTCCTGCTGGTTAACGCGCAGGTTCGCGGGTTTCAGATCGCGGTGGACGATGTCCAGCGCGTGGGCGGCGGCGAGCGCGTCGGCCACGTCGCGGGTGAATCGCAGGGCCTGATCGAGCGGCAGGGGACCGCGCCGCAGCCGTTCGGCAATCGTTTCCCCCTCCACGTACTCCATCACCATCAGCGGCGGCGTCTCCGCGTCGACGGCGTCGAGGACGTGGAAGATCGTCGCGATGTTCGGATGGTTCAGCGCGGCCGCGTGGCGCGCCTCGCGCAGGAGCCGCTCGCGTGCCTCGGGCGTCGGAGGTCCGAACTCGCGCAACGCCTTGACCGCCACCAGCCGGCGCAGCGCGGCGTCGTCGGCGAGGTAGACGTCGCCCATGCCTCCCGAATCCAGGCGCCGCTTGATCGAGAACGGCCCGATGACTCTCCCGACAAGCGACAGGCGCGGATGCGACGCGGGCTGAGTCGCGATATCGAAGGCGGGCGTGCTGAGGAAGCCCGATCCCGCGGACGCCTGCTTCAACAGCGACTCCACTTCGTGCAGAAGCTCGGTGTCGTTGCCGCAGGCGCCTTCGACATAGCTCGGGCGCTCCTCGGGTGCACGCTCGAGGGCCGCACCAAGCAGCGTCTGGATCTGCTGCCAGCGTTCGGGTGTCACGGGGTGCGGTAATGATACGCGCCTTCGCTCCTCCGGAGCTACGGCGCACAGGCGCGCGCGCACCCCAAAAACGCAACGTCGTGCAAGGGGATGGAAACTACCTGGAGGTACGGGCTTTGCGGTCGTAGGCGGCGCCGAGTCCGCGCGTGACGGGGCCGGGGACGCCGGTACCAATGGGCCTGTCGTCGACGCGGGTCGCCGGCATCACGCCGCGCGTGGTGCTCGTGAAGAACGCCTCGTCGGCGTTGAAGAGATCGTCGTCGTGCAGCACGGCCTCCCGTACGGGAATGCCCGCCTCCTGTCCGACTTCGAACAGAAACGCGCGGGTAATGCCTGGCAGCAGCCCGGAGTCGAGCGGGGGCGTGAGTGCGGCGCCGCCTTTCACGACGAACAAATTGGATGTCGTGCACTCCGCGAGCTCGCCGCGGAAGTTGCGCATGACGCCCTCGTCGGCGCCGCGGCGCGCGGCTTCCTGCATGGCGAGCGCGTTGTTCAGCAGGTTGTTCGACTTGATCAGCGGATTGACCGTCCCCGGATGGTTGCGGACGATGCTGACGATCGCGAGCTTCATGCCGTGCTCGTAGGCGGACGCGGGCGGATCGATCTGCGGCTTGACGATGATCACGATCGACGGCTCCGGACATCCCGCGGGGTCGTACGACAGCTCGCCGACGCCGCGTGTGAGCAGGATGCGGATGTACGCTTCGTCCGCCCGGCCGGCGCCTTCGCGCTCGCCGAGTCCGGCGGCCTTCATCGTCTCGCGGCAGCGATCGGCCATCTCGGCGTCGCTGACGGGGACGTCAAGCATGAGCATCCGGGCCGAGTTGCGCAGCCGCTGCATGTGCCGATCGAAGAGAAAGGGACGGCCGTTGAAGGTGCGAAGGGTCTCGTAGACGCCTTCGCCGTAGAGGAAGCCGTGATCGAAAACCGAAATGACCGCGTGCGCCTGGTCCAACACGCGGCCGTTGACGTTCACCGTCGCCGACACGTGCCTAAGAGTAACATGTAGACCGATGCGAGTGCTGACCGCTGCACAGATGCGCGAAGCCGACCGGCGGACGATCGAAGACGTGGGACTCCCGTCGCTTGTGCTCATGGAAAACGCGGGCCGCCAGGTCGTGGCGGCCATCGAAGCCATTCATACGGACATCCTCGACCGGCAGGTCGCCGTCCTGTGCGGCCGCGGCAACAACGGCGGCGACGGCTTCGTCGTCGCGCGGACGCTGCTGCAGCGCGGCGTCGACGTCTCGGTGTTTCTCGTCGGCCAGGTGTCGGACGTGCGCGGCGACGCGCGCGTGAACCTCGACGTCCTGGGCCGCCTCGGCGTCACCGTCGTCGAAATCGCCGACGGCCAGGCGTGGGAGCTGCATCTGTCGGAAATCCGCGACTGCAACCTCATCGTCGACGCGATCTTCGGCACCGGGCTCAACGCGCCGGTGCAAGGGCTGATCGAGAGCGTCATCACCGACGTCAACGCGTCGGGCATTCCCGTCGTGTCGATCGATCTGCCGTCGGGCCTCTCCGCGGATTCCTGCGACCCCATCGGCGAGTCCATCGAGGCGGGCACAACGGTCACCTTGGCCGCGCCGAAGCTGCCGCTCGTGCTGCCGCCGGCGGAGAATCGCGCCGGCGACATCGTCATCGCCGACATCGGCATCCCCGCCGACGTGATCGATGCGCTCGACGGCCCGCGCGTGGAATTGCTGACGCGGTCGGGCATTCGCGAGCTGATCACGCCGCGATCGCCGGACAGCCATAAAGGCGACTACGGTCACGTGCTGCTCGTGGCCGGATCGCGAGGGAAGACGGGGGCCGCGCACCTGTCGGCGATGGGCGCGCTGCGGTCGGGAGCCGGACTCGTGACGGTGGCGACGCCGGCCTGCTGTCAGCCGGTGGTCGCGGCGATGGCGCCGGAGTACATGACGGTCGCGCTCGGCGAGATCTCGGACGACATCAATCACAACGCGCTGGATCCCGGCGGCGTCGACGCGCTGCTGGACATGGCGCGCGACGTCCTCGCGATCGGGCCGGGCCTCGGGCAGGCGCCGGCGACGAGACTGTTCGTGAAGACCCTCGTCGATCGCGCGACGATGCCGCTGGTGATCGACGCGGACGGTCTGAACGCGTTCAGCGACGATCCGGATCGGCTGGCGGGACGCGAGGGCCGCGACGTCATCATCACGCCGCATCCGGGCGAGATGGCGCGGCTGGTCGGCATGTCGACCGACGAAGTGCAGGCGAGCCGTCTCGAGATCGCGCGCAACTTCGCCGTCGGGCATCATGTCTACGTCGTCCTCAAGGGCCATCGCACGCTGATCGCGACGCCGGACGGGAAGGTCTTCATCAACCCGACCGGCAACGCGGGCATGGCGACCGGCGGCGCCGGCGACGTCCTGACCGGCATGATTGCCGCGTGGCTCGGTCAGCTGCTCGACGCCGAAGCCGCCTGCAAGCTCGCGGTCTACCTGCACGGCATGGCCGGCGATCTCGCCGACGCCGACGAAGGCGACGTCTCGCTCATCGCGAGCGATATCGCCGCGCACATCGGCGACGCCCTGCAGGAGATCACGGCGCGCCGCCGCGTCGTCAATCAGAATCAGTCCTGACGCCGGTCGTCCCCTGATGCCTCTGGTCTTTTCGTACGGGACACTCCAGCAGCCTGAGATCCAGCTGTCGACGTTCGGCCGCCGGCTCTCCGGCTCCGTCGATGAGCTCTCGCAGTACGAGCTCGGACGAAGCGGCTCGCATGCCAATGTCGTGTTCAGGCCGCGTTCAGGCGGGCGCGTGAGGGGAACGGCGTTCGAGATCTCCGATGCGGAGCTCGCCGCCGCCGATCGCTACGAAATCGCCGACGGATACACGCGGGTCGAGGTCTCGCTCGCGTCGGGCCGCACGGCCTGGATCTATCTGGATATCGCCGCGCAGCGGGCAGGTGAACATATGCTCGTGACGCCCGGCAGTCCGGCGCTGTGGAAGGCCTACCACGACATCCGCCGCGTGGTGCTCTTCGAATCACGCGGGGACGCCGGTTACAACGAAAACCACCCTGATGACGTCGCCGCGGGAAACTATCCGAAGCTCCTGCTGTATCGAGGCGAGCCCGTCGGCGCCGTCCGCGTCGACGTCTACGGACCGGCGGCGACCCTCCGGCGGGTGGCGATCCGGGCCGACCGGCAGCGGCGCGGCCACGGCCGCGCGCTCCTGGCGCTTGCCGTCGATTTTCTGCGCCGGCACGACTGCCGTCGTGTCGAGTCGCACGTGGCGAAGGACGCGGTCGCGTTTTATCGGAAGTGCGGCTTCAGTATCGATGCCGACGAACCGGAGTCGGTCCTGATGTCGAAAGACGTGACGGCGTGACAATCACGACGCACTCGCAGGACGAAACGGCAGCCGTCGGGCGAACGCTCGCGTCGAGCCTCGGTCCCGGCGCCGTGCTGCTGCTGATCGGCGATCTCGGCGCGGGGAAGACGGCGCTCGTGCGCGGACTGGCCGAAGGCCTGGGCGTCGCGCCCGACGACGTCAGCAGCCCGACGTTCACGCTGATGCAGGAGTACCGCGGCGGGCGCGTGCCTCTGATTCACGTCGATCTGTATCGTCTGAACGATCCACGCGAGATCGACGACCTCGGACTGGAAGAACTGGGACTGAACAGCGTGCTGGCGATCGAGTGGGCGGAGAAGCTGCCGCGGCCGATCCCGGACGCTATTGCCATCCGAATCGACCACGGCGACGGCGACGAGCGGATGATCACCACGCGGCCCTGAAAGGGCCTCTACTCAGACCGATAGTTCGGCGCTTCCTTCGTAATCGCCACGTCGTGGACGTGGCTCTCGCGGAATCCCGCGGCGGTGATGCGGATCATCTTCGCGTCCCGCTGCAGGTGCGGGATGTCCTCGCAGCCGCAGTAGCCCATGCCGGCGCGCAACCCGCCGACCAGCTGGTGAATCATCGCGGCGACGCTGCCTTTGTGGGCGACGCGGCCCTCGATGCCTTCCGGCACCAGCTTCTCGTGCGACTTCGACAGCACGGCCGACGACTCGAGATCGAATTCGTCCTGGAAGTACCGGTCGCGGCTGCCGCGGCGCATCGCGCCGATCGACCCCATGCCGCGGTACTCCTTGAAGCTGCGGCCCTGGAAGAGAATCAGCTCGCCCGGGCTCTCGTCCGTGCCCGCGAACAGGTTGCCGATCATCGTCGAGCTCGCACCCGTCGCGAGCGACTTGACGATGTCGCCGGAGAAGCGGATGCCGCCGTCCGCGATGATCGGGATGTTGTGCCGCTCGGCGGCTTTCGCGCAGTCCATGATCGCGGAAATCATCGGGACGCCGATGCCGGCGACGACGCGCGTGGTGCAGATCGATCCCGCGCCGATGCCCACCTTTACCGCGTCCACGCCTTCACC
>DATNBT010000252.1:0-12108 GCA_035571855.1 Vicinamibacterales bacterium | reverse complement strand
TAATCGATGGTCGCGATAGTGGTTATCTGTCTGACAACCTGTATTTCCGTCTGATGAGTCTCTCGAGAGCCGCATTGAAAGCAACCACCAACTACATCCGCTCGAAGCAGGCCCACTAGAACCAACCCTATCTGATCCCATCGAGCACCCTACTCGATCCCGCCAAGCACCCTATCTGATCCCGCCAAGCACGCTATTTGATCCCGCCAAGCACCCTATCTGATCCCGCCGAGCACCCTATCTGATCCCATCGAGGACCTTATAATCGTCCGGTTCCCATGAGGGCCATGGTGCTCGAAGCACCGCATCGCGAGCTCCGGATGCTCGATCGCGAAGCGCCGATCGCGCTGCCTGGCGACGTGCTGGTGAAGGTCCGCGCGTGCGGTGTCTGCCGCACCGACCTCCACATCGTCGACGGCGAGCTGCCCGTGCACGACTATCCGATCGTGCCGGGCCACGAGATCGTCGGCGTCGTCGAGGACATCGGCGACGGCGTGACCGAGCTGTTCCCGGGAGATCGCGTCGGCATCCCGTGGCTCGGGTACACGTGCGGCGTGTGCGAGTACTGCACGGCAGGGCGGGAGAATCTCTGCGCGCAGGCACGGTTTACCGGGTGCCAGAACGACGGCGGCTACGCGGAATACGTCGTCGCCGACGCGCGTTTCGTGTTCAAGATCCCCGATGTGTACACCGACGCGGACGCCGCGCCGCTGCTGTGCGCGGGCCTCATCGGGTATCGCGCATATCGCATGGCCGGCGACGCGAAGCGGCTCGGGATTTACGGGTTCGGCGCCGCCGCGCACCTGATTACGCAGGTTGCCGTCTACGAGCACCGCCGGGTGTATGCGTTCACGTCGCCTGGCGATTCCAACGCGCAGCTGCTCGCGCTCGGCCTCGGCGCGCGATGGGCGGGCGTCTCGACCGAACCGCCGCCGGAAGCGCTGGACGCGGCGATCATCTTCGCGCCCGTCGGCAGCCTGGTGCCCGAAGCGTTGTCGCGCATCCAGCGCGGCGGCACGGTCGTCTGCGCCGGCATCCACATGTCGGACATCCCGTCGTTTCCCTACGATCTGCTCTGGGGCGAACGGACGGTTCGATCGGTGGCGAACCTCACACGACGCGACGCGATCGAATTCCTCGAGCTCGCCCCGAAGGTGCCGGTGAAGGCGAGAGTCCAGCGCTACTGGCTCGGCGACGCGAACCAGGCGCTCGCGGACCTGCGCGAGGGCCGCGTCAACGGCGCCGCCGTGTTGATGATCGAATCGTGAGCGCCGACGAGGCGCCGATCGTCGAGGCGCTGAACGCGCTCGGGATCGCCTTCGAACGGCACGAGCATCCGCCCATCGCGTCGGCGGTCGGTACCGAAGAGCTCTGGCCGCAGATCGACGGCGTCCAGACGAAGAATCTGTTTCTGACCAACGCGAAACGCACGCGCTTCTACCTCGTCGTTCTCGATCATGTGAAGCGCGCGGACCTCCGTCTCGTGTCGGAGCAGATCGGCGACGGGCGTCTGAGTTTCGGCTCCCCGGAGCGGCTGATGACGCACTTGAAGGTCGCGCCAGGATCGGTGTCCGCTCTGGGTCTGATTCACGACACGGCGAACGCCGTGACGGTTTATCTGGACGAGGCGTTGAAGGCGGCGGCGCGCATTTCGTTTCACCCGAACATCAACACGGTGACGCTGGTCCTGTCGTTCGCCGATTTCCTGCGGTTTCTGCGCGAAACCGGTCACGAGCCGGCGTTTATTCGCGTGTGACCTGTCCTGTCACCCCCGTCCGTAAGCTAGGTAATAGAGGATGGGGCTGTGAACAATCAGTTGAACCAAGCTGTTGAAAACGAGTGGGTTGCACTGCCTGGAGGGGAGCTCGAAGGCAGACGCCCGAAAACGCTCTGCGGCCCGTGCCGGATGCGGAAAGCGGCCGGCGCGCCCAAGAAGGCGATCTGCTTCGAGTGCTTCAAGGCCGACCGCCGTCGCGAGCAGGCCATCAAGGCGGCGGGCGATTTCGAGTTCGACCCCGGCCATCTTGTCGCTCGTTTCCAGGACGGCCTTCCGTTCGAGCCGGTCGACATCCCGAGGCTCGCGCGCCTGAAGTTCGAGCGCGTCACCGCCAGGCGTCAGGCGCGTGCGGGCGCCGGACAGTACGTCGACAAGCGGCGGCAGGCGCAGATTGCCGCACGTCACGCGCTGCAGCGGCTGAGCGACGGACTGCGAGAGCAGGCGATGCACGCGGCGGAGCTGCAGCTGCCGGACGCGTGGCTGCCGTTCGTCGCGTCGCGGTAGACGCGAGGACCGGCTTAAGGCCTGTGCTTGCATCACGTGCGATACTGATGACCATCGAATCCATTCTGCTGGTTGGCACGCTGATCGCGGTCGTATTCGCAGTCGGCGTCTACGTTGGCAGGATCGTCTCCCGGCCGCCCGCCGGGAGCGGCGCCGCAGAGTTGCGCGAGACCTTCCGCGCGATGAGCCAGCAGGCGCTCAAGGACAACAACGAACAGTTCATCGCGCTCGCGGAGACGAAGCTGAAGGAAGTCCGCGCGCACGCGACGGCCGACATCGACCAGCGCAAGGCCGCGATCGAACATCTCCTCGCGCCGATGGCGAAGACGCTCGGCGACGTCGACCGCGAGCTGCGCGAAAGCGAACGCCGCCGCGTCGAATCCAGCGCCCAGCTGCTGCAGCGCATCGCGTCGCTCGACACGGCGGGGCAGGACCTGCGCGCGCAGACCGGCCGCCTCGTCGACGCCCTCAAGCGTCCCGGCGTCCGCGGACGATGGGGCGAATTGCAGCTCAAGCGCGTCGTCGAGCTCGCGGGCATGATTCAGCACTGCGACTTCGTCGAGCAGAAGACGGTGACGAGCGGCGACGGCGATCGACGCATGCGCCCCGACGTCATCGTCCGCCTTCCCGGCGGCAAACACGTCGTCATCGACGCGAAAGCGCCGCTCGACGCGTATCTGCGCGCGGTCGAAGCGACCGACGACACGGCGCGCCAGGCGCTGCTCTGCGATCACGCGAAGCAGGTGCGGACGCACATGATGCAGCTCGCCTCGAAGGGCTACGCGGCGCACGTGCAGCCGAGCCCCGACTTCGTCGTGATGTTCCTGCCGGGCGAGATGTTCTTCAGCGCGGCCCTCGAACACGATCCCGAGCTCATCGAGTTCGGCGTCGAACAGCACGTCCTCGCCGCCAGTCCCACGACGTTGATTGCCCTGCTGCGTGCGGTCGCGTACGGCTGGCAGCAGGAAGCGATGGAGGAGAACGCGCGGAAGATCGGCGAGCTCGGACGCCAGCTGTACGACTCGGTCGGCAAGCTCGGCGAGCACTTCGAAACGCTGGGCGCGCGTCTGAAGGGCAGCCTCGAGGCGTACAACAACGCGATCGGATCGCTCGAAGGCAACGTCCTCGTGAAGGCGCGCCGGTTCAAAGAGCTCCAGGCCGCCAATGCCGTCGAGGACATTCCCGCGCTGGCGCCGGTCGATCGCGTGCCGCGCGTGCTGCAGGCGCGCGAGCTCACCGACGGCTTGCCGTTCCATATTGATGATGATCTGAAGAACGAAGAGGATGAAGCAGCCGGGGCTCCCGTTCGAGTCTGAGTATCCGCCCACTGTTTTCGTTCGACATCCGCGCGCGCGGCGCTACGTCGTCTCGGTCCGCGAAGACGGACGTGTGCGCGTCACCCTCCCGCGCTGGGGATCGATGCGCGAAGCGCGCGAGTTCTTCGGCCGGCTCGACGGCTGGATCGACCAGCAGCGCCGGCGTCTCGAATCCGATCGCCGCGCGGTGCCGCGCGTGCCGGACACGGATCGCCGGGGCGCGATGGAGCGCGCGAAACGCGAGCTGCCGCCGAGGCTTCACGAGATCGCCCGCGAGCTCAACGTCCGTCCCGGGAAGGTCAGCGTCAGAAATCAGCGGTGGCGGTGGGGATCGTGCTCGCCGCGCGGCCACATCTGCCTGAACTGGCGGCTCGTGCTGATGCCGCCATCGGTCCGCGATTACGTGCTGATTCACGAGTTGATGCATCTGCGCCGGCTCGATCACTCCCGCAAGTTCTGGACGCTGGTCGAGCAGGCCTGCCCGGACTATCTGTCCGCCCGCCGCTGGCTTCGCGAACACGGGCGCTCGTTGTAAGATTCCGCCCCGGCACCCCCATGCGCGTCGTCAATAGAACCGCCATCAGTCTGATCGGTGAGGCTCCGTACGTCGAGTGGACGCAGGCCCACGACTCCGACACGAGCCGGGGGCAGATCACCGTCCAGCGCGTGCAGCCGTACGGCACCGTCATCCTCCTGCCAGAATTCGAGCTCGAAGAAGACATCCAGGAATGGGTGGAGGACAACGCGTCGTGGCTGTTCGAGCTGCAGCTCGAGGCGTGGACCGATGACGAGGCGCTGTGGCCGGCCGATCGCGATCTGAAGAAGTTCCGCGAGTGGTTCCGCGTCGAGATTCACTCGGTCGTCGTGGACGCCGGCGACGACGATATCGAAGGTGAAGAGATCTGATGATCGCACACGTCGTGGTGTTCAAGTACAAGGCCGGAACGACGGCCGCACAGAAGACGGATCACTGTACGAAGCTCAAAGGCCTCGCCGACATCGACGGCATCGTCGATTTCAAAGTGGGGCAGGACGTCGTGCGGTCGCCGCGGTCCTACGACACCGGCCTGCTGGTGCTCTTCCGCGACCGCGCGGCGCTCGACAGCTACGCGACGAACCCGCGGCATGTGCCCGTCGCTCAACTCGGCCGCGATCTGAGCGACTCGATCATCGCCGTCGACTTCGACGTGGACGAGTAATTACGACTTCGTGAAAATCAGGATGTGCTGACGCGGTAAGTCTTCGTTCGTCTGCGTCAGCTTGAACCCTTCCGCTTCGACTTCGAGCTTCGCTTCCGCCACCGACATCTTGTGTTCCGGCCGGATCGGGATGTCCGGATCTTCCTTGCGATACTCGAGCAGCACGAGACGGCCGCCGGGCTTGAGCGAGGCTTTGATGTGCCGCAGCATCAGCTGCGGCTGCGAGAGCTCGTGATAGACGTCCACCATGATCACGACGTCGAGGCTCTCGACCGGCAGCCGCGGGTCGTCCTGCGTGCTCAGCACGGGCGTCACGTTCGACAGCTTGCGCTTCGCGACGCGTTTGTTGAGCAGGTCGATCATGCCCTGCTGGATGTCGGTCGCGTAGACGCGGCCCATCGGCCCGACTTTCTTCGACAGCTTCTCGGTGATGTACCCGGAGCCGGCGCCGACGTCGGCGACCGTCGCGCCTTTCTGCAGCTTCAGCACGTCGATGGCGCGATCGGGATCCTCTTCCTGCTCGCGCTCGGCACGGTCGAGCCACTCCGCGCCTTCGACGCCCATCGTCTGCGCGTAGCGCCGTCCGCTGAGCGGGTGGACGCCGGTCTGCGCCGCGACGGCCGCTGCGATCCCGAAGACAGCCACGGCAGTGAGCGCGTACTTAGTACTTCGTGCTTGGTGCTTCGTCCGTTCTTGGTCCACTGGTCCGTCCTTAGTTCCTGGTCCTCGAGTTCCTACTCCCCAATCCCTGGGCCCTAATCACTAATCACTAATCCCCAATCCCCAATCCCTATTCCAAGGTCGCCTGCCAGCGACGGAGCATACGGGCGATGCTTTCGTTCAATTCGATCAACTCGCGCGCTTCGATCGTGGTGATGTAGGACCGGCCCTCGGCGACATAGTAACCGGACTTCAGCCAGAAATTGCAACGTCTCCTTGTTGCGACGTCGCAGAAATCCTTCAGCGATGTTGAACACCACCGAGTTCGACGCGTCGTTCATTTGATCGGACAGCTTGCGGTCTTCGCGAAATTCCGGCCGTGTTATCAGCGCCCCGACCCTGTTGCATTGATCCCGCGCGGCCTGCCAGACACGGAGATCTTCGAATCGATAGACACCCATGCGCTCAGCCGCAGCACGCCGCATGCCGTCGTCCGCGAGGACGAAGGACCAAGGACCAAGCACGGTAAGATGGAGTGATGCCTGAGACCACGACCGCGACAACTCCCGCCCGGCTCTGGAAGAAGATGACGATTCCGCATCGGCAGAAGGCGGCGCTGGCCTTCTGGCAGGCCGAAGAAGCGGTCGACGACCAGGTGCAGGCGGCGCTGCTCATCGCGCAGCAGAAAAAATTCCGTCCCAAGTCCGTGCTCGCGCTCGACGACGAGCGCAAATCGAAGCATCTCGCGTCGCTGCCGAACCTGCCCGAGCAGGTGGCGGCGCGCGCGCTCATCGCCTACCACCTCGACGCGCAGCGCCCGATGATGGGCGCGTTCCTCGACGCGCTGGGCATCGCGCATGAAAACGGCGTGATCCAGGAAGACGACGTCAAACCGGATGAGGCGAAGCTCGCGCCCGCGGTCGACGCGATCGCGAAGGCGTTTCCTGCCGACGACGTGTCGCTGTATCTGAACGTGCTGCTGTGCCAGGACCCGGGGACGTGGGGCGGCTTGCGTCCTATCGTCGAGGCGAGGGGCTGGGCATAACCGGCAGCAGGACCTCGAAGGTCGTGCCCTTGCCCGGCTCGCTGTCGACGATGACGGTGCCGCCGGCTTCCTTCGCGATGCTGTAGACGATCGACAGGCCGAGCCCGGTGCCCTTGTTCGACTCCTTCGTCGTAAAGAACGGCTCGAAGACCCGCTGCTGCATCGCTTCATCCATCCCGACGCCGGAATCCGTCACTCGCATTCGCGCGTAACGATACTCGGGCATGCCCGGATACCGCGCGGCGTTGTGCGGGGTGAGGTCGATCGTGTCGATGGTGATGTCGAGCGTGCCGCCCGACGGCATCGCGTCTCGCGCGTTGACCGCGAGGTTCATCAGGATCTGCTCGACCTGACCGGGCTCCATGCGCACGACTGGCGGCGGACCGGCGGGCGTCACCGTCGTCGCGACGTCCGCGCCGATGATCCGCTGCAGCGTGCTCTCGAAACCGGTGGCCGCCGTGTGGACGTCGATGGCCTGCGGCTCCTGTGCCTGGCGCCGGCTGAACGCCATCAGCTGCTTCGTGAACGACGCGCCCTTCTCGGCGGCCTTGCGAATCTCCACCGCCTCGACGTGCGACGGGTGGCCGTCCGGATACTGCGTCTCCAGCAGCTCCGCGGAGCCCACGATGGCGGCGAGGACGTTGTTGAAGTCGTGCGCGACGCCGCGCGCGAGGCGGCCGACGGCTTCCATCTTCTGCACCTGCCGCAGTTGATCTTCGAGCGCGCGCTTTTCGGTGACGTCTTCGGCGATCGTCTCGTACGACTCCCGGCCGTCGCGGCCGACGATCGTCCGGGCCGTCAGCCGGACCAGGATCGGGTCGCCGGTGCGCTTTCTCCACCGCATTTCGACCGTCCCGCCGGGCTGCCCGCGGTGCGCGTCGATCAGCCGCAGTCGGTCCGCCGGCGACTGGTACAGATCGCTCATGTTCAGCCGCAGCACGTCCTCGAGCGTGTCGCAGCCGAGCATGCGGATGAACGCCGGGTTGGCTTCGAGGATGCGGCCGTCTTCGGTCGATCGGTAGATGCCGAACGCCGCGCGTTCGATCAGCGAGCGGTATTTCACCTCCGACGCGCGCAGTCCTTCTTCCGCCTGCTTCTGCCGCGTGATGTCGCGCGCGATGGCGTGGACCGCCGCGATGCGCGCGCCGTCGTACACGAGCTGCACGTGCTGGCCGATCCACACCGTCTCGCCGTCCTTCGTCAGCGCGGGAAACTCGAAGTAGGTGTGCGGCGTCAGCTCGTTCAGCTGCGACAGGTAGACCTTCTTCACCTGCTCGACGTGGTCGGCTCGGATCAGCGTCAGGAAGTGGCGGCCGAGCAGCTCGCTCTGCGAGTACTTCATCACCCGCTCGGCGGCCGGGTTCACGTACGTGAAGTGCCCGCCGGGCTCGCAGTAGTAGATCAGGTCCTGCGCGTTCTCGACGATGTGGCGGAGGCGGACCTCGCTGGCGCGCAGCGCTTCCTCGGCGCGGCGGCGTTCGGTGATGTCGCGGAAGTTGACGACGATCGCGCCGACGGCCGGGTCGTCGAGACGGTTGACGCCCACCGCTTCCATGTACCGCCAGCCGCCGTCGTGATGCTGCGTGCGGACGACCACCGTCCTGGGCACGCGCGGCTCGCGCAGCATCGCCGCGAATGCGCCCTGGACCGCCGGGATGTCGTCGCCGTGGATGTTGTCGAACGCGCTTTGTCCGAGGCGTTCGGCGATGCGGTAGCCGAGCAGCCGCTCCGACGTCTGGCTGAGAAACAGCACTTTGCCCGAGCCGTCGAGCAGCGCGATCGCGTCGGAGCTGTGCTCGACGAGCGCCTGGAACAGGTCGCCTGCAGCCGGCTGCGACTCGGACATGGGTGCACTAAGTTAACATTCCTTACGGATGCGTAAACCGGTCGTTCTTATAACCGGGGCCGGGGGCGAAATCGGCCACGGCCTCATGGCCCGCCTCACGGGCCCTTCGACTTCGCTCAGGGCAAGCGGCGCGCGGTCGATCATCACCCTGGACGTCGCGCCGCTGGATAAATCGCTCGCCCCCCTCGTCACACGCGAATTCACGGGCTCGATCACCGACGTCGATCTCCTCGACCGGCTGCTCGCCGAGTTTGAGGTCGATCTGATCTTTCACCTGGCGGCGCTGCTCTCCACACGCGCGGAATTCACGCCGATGACGGCTCACCACGTGAACGTGGAAGGCACGCTCAACCTGCTCGAGTTCGCGCAGCGCCAGGGCGAGTCTCACGGGCGGCACGTCGTCTTCGTCTATCCCTCGTCCGTGGCGGCGTACGGGATGCCGAGCCTCGCCGAGAAAAAAGCGGCGGGGAAGGTGCAGGAGGATCACTACCTGAACCCGACGACGATGTACGGGTGCAACAAGCTGTACTGCGAGCAGCTCGGCGGATATTACGCGCGGCATTACAAGCAGCTCGCCGCCGACGCCGCGTCACGGCGCGTGGACTTCCGCTGCGTCCGGTTTCCCGGGTTGATCTCGGCGGTGACGGTGCCGTCCGGCGGCACGTCCGACTACGCGCCCGAGATGATTCACGCCGCGGCGAAGGGAGAGCCGTACGCGTGCTTCGTGCGTCCGGACACGACGATTCCGTTCATGGCGATGCCGGACGCGATCGACGCGCTGCTGACGCTGGCGGCGGCGCCGGTGGCGAAGCTGTCGCGCACGGCGTACAACGTGGCCGCGTTCAGCAGGTCGGCGGCCGAGATCCGCGACGTCGTGGTGAAGGCGTTCCCGAACGCGGCGATCACCTTCAAGGTGGACGAGAAGCGGCAGGCGATCGTCGACACGTGGCCGGCCGACGTCGACGACTCGGCCGCGCGCGCCGACTGGGGCTTCAACCCCGCGCACGATTTCACGCGCGCGTTCGACGAGTACCTGATTCCGACGATTCGACGCAGGTACTCGTAGTGCAGGCCCTCAGGCCCGCCAAGTAGAATAGTTCTTTCATGCCCACTCGCGTCGTCACTGCCTTTGCTCCGGCCACCGTGTCGAATGTCGCCTGCGGATTCGACGTCCTGGGTTTCCCGATGTCCGAGCCCGGCGACACCGTGTCGGCGCACTTCATCGCCTCAGGTCTCGAGATTACTGACATCATCGGCGACGGCGGACGCATTCCGCGCGCGCCGGAGAAGAACACGGCGAGCGTCGCCGCGAAGGCGATGCTCGACATGCTCGGGGAGACGCGCGGCGTCGCGCTGACGATCACCAAGGGCCTGCCGCTCTCGAGCGGGCTCGGCGGCAGCGCGGCGAGCGCCGCCGCGGCCGTCGTCGCGGTGAACGGCCTCTGCGGGGGCGCGGCGACGATGGATCAGCTTGTTGCGGCCGCGCTGATCGGCGAGGGGCTTGGCGCCGGGGGAGCGCACCCCGACAATATCGCGCCCGCGATCTGCGGCGGCTTCGTGCTCGTGCGTCATCCCAATCCGCCGGACATCGTCCGGCTGCCTGTCCCGGACGGCCTCACCTGCGTCGTGATTCATCCGGATCTCGAGATCGAAACGGCGAAGGCGCGGGCGCTGCTCGGGACGACGGTCGGGCTGAAGGACGCGATCAAACAGTGGGCGAATCTCGGCGCGATGGTGCACGCGCTGCACACGTCGGACTTCGACCTGCTCGCGCGCACGCTCGAAGACTCGGTGGCCGAGCCGAAGCGGGCGCCGCTGATTCCCGGCCTCGCGAACATCAAGAAGGCGGCGATGGAGGCCGGCGCGCTCGGATCGAGCATCTCGGGTTCCGGTCCGTCGATCTTCGCGCTGTGCCGCGGCCGAGCCGCGGGCGATCGTGTCGCCGCGGCGATGACGGCGGCTGTCGCGAAAGAGATCGGCGGCGAGTCGCAGGTGTACGTGTCTGCGATTTCTTCCCGCGGCGCGCGCGTGATTTCGTGATCGGCAGCTACGCGGTCAGATTTGTCTCCACGCGCGGCGCGGCGTCCAGTGCCTCGCTCGGCACGGCGCTGTTCGACGGCCTCGCGCCCGACGGCGGCCTTTACGTGCCCGATCCGATCGATCCGTGGCTGCCGGAAGAGATCTCCGCGCTGCCGTCGATGTCGCTGTCCGGGATCGGCGTGCGGACGCTCAGGCCGTTCGCGCGCGGCATCGACGCGCGAACGCTCACGGCGATCGTGGGCGACGCGCTCGATTTCCCGATTCCCCTCGTGGAAGTCGAGCCGGGGATCTACTCGCTCGAGCTGTTCCATGGCCCGACGCTGGCGTTCAAGGACGTCGGCGCGCGTGTGATGGCGCGCCTCATGGCGGCGCTCGGCGGAGACGTGACGGTGCTGACGGCGACGTCCGGCGACACGGGCAGCGCCGTCGCGAACGCGTTTCACGGGATCGCGAGCGCGCGTGTCGTGATCCTCTATCCCGAAGGCCGCGTGAGCCCGACGCAGGAAGCGCAGCTCACGATGTTCAACGACGAGCGGGACGGCAACGTCCGCGGCTACGCGATTGCGGGGAGCTTCGACGACTGCCAGCGGCTGGTGAAGGAAGCGTTCGCCGACAGGGATTTCAGGAAGCGCGTGCCGCTGACCTCGGCCAACTCGATCAACGTCGGCCGGCTGCTCCCGCAGATGGTCTACTACTTCCAGGCGGTCGCGGAGTTGAAGCGCAAGGCCGGCGACGTGCCGCGGCCGATCGTCTGCACCCCGAGCGGCAACTTCGGCAACTTGACCGCCGGGCTGATGGCGAAGCGGGCGGGCGCGCCGATCGCGCGGTTCGTCGCGGCGACCAACGTGAACGACGTCGTCCCGCAGTATCTGATGACGGGCAGTTTCCAGCCGCGCGCCTCGCTCCACACGATCGCGAACGCGATGGACGTCGGCAACCCGAGCAACTTCGAGCGCATGATGTGGCTGTACGGCAACGACGTCGACGCGCTGCGGAAGGACATCACCGGCAGCGTCCACGAGGACGTGTCGGTGAAGGCGACGATCAAAGACGTGTTCGATCGCACGGGCTACCTGCTCGACCCGCATTCGGCCATCGGCTATCTCGGCATCAAGCGGACGAAGGGCATCTTCCTCGCGACCGCGCATCCGGCGAAGTTCTCGGAGATCGTCGAGCCCGTGATCGGCAGGACCATCGACGTCCCGGCGCCGCTCGCGAAGGCGCTCGAGAAGCGGCGGAAGATCCTGAAGCTCGACGCGACGCTCGACGCCGTGAAGGATGCCGTGAAGGACGCCGTTGGCGGGTGAGTCCGCCGGCCGCCCGACGTACACGTACCGCGACGACGTGCTCGCGGAGTGCCACCGGTACGGGATTTTTCCCACCGAACACACGCCGCCTGAATTCGCCCGCGGATTCATGAACGAGCTGTACAAGTACGAGCTCCGCAAGCTGCGCATGCGCTACATGCGCAAGGAGTTCCTGAAGTCGGAATACCATCGGCTGGTGATCGCGATTCGCGACAAATATCCGGCGCTCGCGCTGCCGCCGAGGCTATGGGTCGTGTCATGAGGGCCGTCGAGATTTCGAAGCCAGGCCCTCCGGATGTGCTGGTCCTGTCTGACCGCCCGAAACCGGCTCCGGCAGCCGGCGAGGTCTTAATAAAGGTTGCCGCCGCCGGCGTGAATCGACCCGACGTTATGCAGCGGATGGGGCACTATCCG
>DATNBT010000251.1:0-3068 GCA_035571855.1 Vicinamibacterales bacterium | reverse complement strand
GGGACGGACGGGATGGGCGGGAAAGATCCTGGGCGTCCTCGGGCTTGCCGCAGGCGTCGTCCTGATCAGATACCCCGAGATGCTCGCGATGCGGGCCGCGTGGCCCGGCCTCGTCGTCATCCTCGTTGCCGGCGTGCTCGGCTCGCCGATCTTCGCGATTCTCGGCGGCGCGGCGGTGCTGCTGTTCATGAGCGACGGCGTGACGCCGGCCACGGTGCTCATCGAGACGTACTCGCTCAGCGTGTCGCCGACGCTGCCCGCGATTCCGCTGTTCACGCTCGCGGGGTTCATCCTCGCCGAAGGCCAGGCGTCCGCGCGGCTGCTGCGCGTTTTCCGCGCGTGGTTCGGCTGGATTCCCGGCGGCACGGCCGTCGTCTGCGCGATCCTCTGCACGTTCTTCACCGCGTTCACCGGCGGCTCCGGTGTGACGATCCTCGCGGTCGGCGGCGTGCTGTTTCCCGCGCTCCTGAAGGAAGGCTACCGCGACCGCTTTTCGCTCGGCCTGCTGACGACGTCGGGGTCGCTGGGGCTGCTGCTGCCGCCGTCGCTGCCGCTGATTCTGTACGCCGTGGTCGCGCAGATTCCGATCGAGAACCTGTTCATCGGCGGCCTCCTGCCGGGCATCCTGCTGACCGGGATGATCGCCGCGTGGGGCGTGCGCGAAGGGCTGCGTTCGGGGACGCCGACGCATGCGTTCCGATCGGGCGAGGCGTTCTCGTCGGTCTGGGCGGCGAAGTGGGAGCTCGCGATGCCGCTCGTCGTCATCGTCGCGATGTTCAGCGGCCTGGCGACGGCCGTCGAAGCGGCGGCGCTGACCTCTTTATATGCGCTGCTGATCCAGACCGTCATCCATCGCGATCTGTCGCTGCGGCGGGATCTGCTGCGCGTGTTCGTCGAATGCGTCGTCGTCATCGGCGGCGTGCTGCTGATTCTCGGCGTCGCCGTCGGACTGACGAACTACCTCGTCGGCGTGCAACTGCCGGCGAAGCTGGTCGCGTGGGTCCAGGCGCACATCCAGTCGCGGCTGGCGTTCCTGCTCGCCCTCAACGTCTTCCTGCTCGTCGTCGGCTGGCTGATGGAGATCTTCGCCGCGATCGTCGTCGTCGTGCCGCTGATCGTCCCGCTCGGCGCGGCGTACGGCATCAACCCGGTCCATCTCGGGATCATCTTCGTCGCGAACCTGGAGCTGGGGTTCCTGACGCCGCTGGTCGGCATCAACATCTTCCTCGCGTCGTACCGCTTCAAGCGGCCGGTGCTCGAGGTCTGCAGGGCGGTGCTGCCGTTCGCGGCGATTCTCGCGGCGGGCGTGCTCGTGATCACATACATTCCCTGGCTGACGACGGCGCTGTTGCGATAGATTTCCCCGATGCTCAAACACCTCGTCTTCATGGCGGCGTTGCTGGCGCAGTGGCTGAACTATCCGGCGCCCGGCGTCCCGCGTCTGCCGAACGGCAAGGTCGATCTGTCGGCGAAGGCGCCGCGGACGCGCGACGGCAGACCCGACCTGTCCGGCGTCTGGCAGACCGAGCTCGAGACCCCCGCGATGATCGCGAGCCGATCGAACAACGAGGCGGCAAAGCTCGTCGTGCCCGGCGACGATCCGACGACGTTCTCGCGGTACTTTTTCAACGTCCTCTCCGACTTCAAGCCCGAAGACGCGCCGCTGCAGCCGAAGACGCGCGAGTACATGCAGAGGGCCGGGGAGCGGCCGGCCGGTAATCCGTCAGGCGGGTGTCTCCCGCACGGGTTGCCCCAGGCCGATCTCATGAGTTACGCGCCGTTCAAAGTCATTCAGACGCCGTCGGTGATCGCCTTTCTGTACGAGTTGGACAACAACTACCGGCAGATCTATACCGACGGCCGGACGCTGCCGAAGGATCTCAATCCGACGTGGTACGGATATTCAGTCGGACGGTGGGAGGGCGACACGCTCGTGGTCGACGCTGCCGGCTTCAACGAGCGAACCCGGCTGGACGTGGCCGGCCATCCTCACAGCGAAGCGCTGCACATCACGGAACGATTTCGCCGCCGCGACTTCGGCCACCTGGATGTGACCATCACGATCGACGACCCGGCGATGTACACGAAGCCGTTCACCATCAAGGCGACGGAAGTGCTGCTGCCGGACAACGACGTGCTGGAAACGGTGTGCGCGGAGAACGAGAAGGACGGGGCGCACATCAAATGACTAGGGAAGGAGCCAACCCCACAGATTCCCATCCGGCGCGTCCTGCGCATGAATCTGGATGTAATACCAGCCGCGGCGCAGCGTGTCGACCTGGATCTTCGTCAGCGTGATCACACCGGAGACTTTTCCAGCAGGCGCTTTGTCGATCTGGAGATCGAATTCCACCGGGCCACGAACTCCGCGCTGGCCCATGTGGAGTTGCGCGATGGTCGCCGCGCTCTTCATCCCTTCGAACGTTCCAGAGATCGTGAGCTTCTGGCCGTCGAGCGTCGCGGTCACCGATCCGGTGCCGGTGATCTTCGAAGCGTTGTTGGATTCGACGGGAACCGGACTCAGCCGCGCGCGGAACGACGTTGCGGGAGCCGCGGCCTGCGCGAGAAAAAGGGTGAGCGCGATGACGATGGCTCGCATCGCGCTACACCCTACATCAACTAACCCTCAGCCCCTAACCCCGGCTCTCTAGTCTCTAGTCCCCAGTCCCCGGTCCCTAGTAGACGAACCGCCGGCCCATCTCGTCGCCGGTCGGGAACCACGTGTCGATCGGCGTCGCCGAGCCTCGCGGCGTTTCACGGAAGGTGACCTTCGGCGCCCGCTCCGGCGCGCGCACTTCGCGCGCGAACTGCGTCAGGTAGATGTGGCGGCCGTCACGGCTCGAGACGCGGACGAGGGAGTGCGATGCGTTCTCGCTCGGAATCTCGAACAGATACGTCCCCGCCGCGAGCACGACGCCCGGCAGGGCGATGGGTGCGTTGAACGTCAGCAACTCGCGATGCGCGCCCCAGTAGTTCGCCTGGGCAGGCTGCGCGAAGACGCCGAGGACGAGAGCTCCGAGCGCCGTGGCTGCGAGAATCCCTTTCACCATTGGCCTATCCTCCTTCTG
>DATNBT010000250.1:0-2557 GCA_035571855.1 Vicinamibacterales bacterium | reverse complement strand
CGCTCGCGCCCGAGAGCGCGATCGTGAAGCTCGGAGTGCGCGGACCGGAACGCAAGACGCAGTTCACCGGCGCCGCGATCGTGTTCGAGAACGGTCCCGAGGCGATCGAAGCGATACAGCGCGGCGACGTGAAGGCCGGACACGTGCTCGTCGTCCGCGGCATGGGACCGAAAGGCGGTCCTGGAATGGCGGGGCCCGCCTCTCGCGTCGTGTTCGCGATCGACTCGGCGGGGTTGAGCGACGAGGTCGCGTTCGTCAGCGACGGCCAGCTTTCGGGTTTGTGTCTGAAGGGCATCATGGTCGCCGAGGTCTCGCCCGAATCCGCCGTCGGCGGTCCGCTGGCGCTCGTCCAGAACGGCGACAGGATCAGAATCGACGTCGACGCGCGCGTGCTCGACATCGAGGTGCCGGAGTCCGAGCTCGTGGACCGTCGCGCGAGACGCGGTCCCGTCGAGCTGCCGAAATCGAAGGGCTATCTGTCGGTGTATCAGCGCACCGTTCAGCCGATGTCGACGGGCGCCGTGCTCATCGAACAGAAATGATCGCCCGCGCGCTGGCGGTGGCCGCGGCGGTGTTGACGTTGCAGGGACCCGCAGGAGTCCACCTTAATTGCACGGATACGGGCGGCACGGGCGTCCCCGTCGTGCTGATGCACCCGGCGACGGGCAGCGTGCTGTCGTGGGAGCATCAGACGCCGGCGCTCGTGAAGGCCGGGTATCGCGTCATCGCGTTCGATCGCCGCGGCTGGGGAAAGACGACCGCCGACGCCGGCGCTGCGCCCGGCACCGCCGCCGACGATCTGATCGCATTGATGGACTCGCTCCACATCGATCGCTTCCACCTGGTGGGTTCCGCAGCCGGCGGATTCGTCACGCTCGACGCCGCGCTCTCGTTTCCTTCACGCCTGCGCAGCATCGTCGTCGCCAACAGCATCGGCGGCGTGACGGATCCCGACTTCGTCGCGCTCGATCAGCGCGTGCGTCCGCCGGAGTTCAGAGCGCTGCCTGCCGAACTGCGCGAAGTGTCGCCGTCGTATCGGGCCGCGAATCCCGAGGGGACGAGGCGATGGATCGAGCTGGAGAAGATCAGCCGTCCGGCAGGCTCGCCGCCCGCCCAGCCGCTGAAGAACATGATGACGTTCGCAAAGCTCGAGACGATCACCACACCCGCGCTGCTGCTGACGGGCGACGCGGATATGATTGCGCCGCCACCGGTATTGAAGATGTTCGCCCAGCACGTGAAGCACGCCGAGACGCTCGTTGTTCCCGAGGCCGGTCATTCGACATACTGGGAACAGCCGGACGCGTTCAACCGAGCGGTCCTGTCCTTTATCAGAAAGCACTGACGCATGAAGACACGCATTCTTGCAGCCCTCGCGATTCTTTCACTCGCCACGTCCGCCGCGGCCGCCGACATCAAGGTGCTCTGCACGAACGGCATCAAAGCCGTCGTCGAGGAACTGATTCCGCGGTTCGAGCAGTCGTCGGGCGACAAGGTGCGGATCCAGTTCGAGCCGTCGACGCAGCTCAGGAAGCGCGTCGACGCCGGCGAGCCGTTCGACCTCGTCATCATGACGACGACGCTGATCGACGAGGAGATCAAGGCCGGCAAGCTGGCCGCGAGCTCGCGGACGTTCCTCGCCAGGTCCGGCCTCGGCATGTCGATCCGCGAAGGCGCGAAGAAGCCGAACATCAGCACGGTGAACGGCTTCAAGAACGCGCTGCTGAACGCCGACTCGATCACGTACGCGACCCAGGGGGCGAGCGCCGCGCCGTTCGAAGTCCTCGTCGCGAAGCTCGGCATCACCTCGCAGCTCCGGCCGAAGTTCAACCTGCGGCCGACCGCCGCCGAAGTCGGCGAAGCCGTGTCGTCGGGCGTCGTCGAGATCGGCATCGCGCCGGTGAGCGAGATCCTTCCCGTCCGCGGCGTCGATCTGGTGGGACCGTTTCCGAAGGAGATTCAGAGTTACGTGGAAATGACGGGGGCGGTCAGTGCGTCGAGCAACGATAAGGATCGCGCATCACGCTTTCTCGCGTTCCTCGTCGCTCCCGCGAATCTGCCGGTTTACAAGATTAAGGGGATGGAACGCTGATAATTCGACGCTGTCGAAGTTAGAACTACGTTCTAACTTTCAGAATGGCGCGCCCCTGAATCACCGCTTCCGTGATCAGGAGCGGAATGGCCCAGCAGGCCCAGGCCATGACGCCGATGGCGGTCGCGAGCGGGACGCCGCGGGCGACGAGCGCGACCTGGCCCGCGCGGAACGTGACGAACGCGAAGGTGACGACGTAGCTGCGGGAGCGCCGCCACGACGATAAACAAGACGGCGGCGATCCCTGCGAGCGTAATCAGCGCCTTCGACCCGATCCCCGGCGCGCCCGATCCGCGCGATTCGACCGTGATCATTCCCAGTCCCTAGCCCCCAGCCCCTAGCCCCTAGGGGGTCCCAGCCGGCCCTTTGATGTGCTTGGAGTCCTGCTCGTTCTCCTGGCAGATGTACTCCATCAGCTCTTCGTTCGGCCGCAGCCGTCCGTTGAACGTCACCGTGAACGGCTTC
>DATNBT010000249.1:0-3717 GCA_035571855.1 Vicinamibacterales bacterium | reverse complement strand
GCCGTATCTGGTCGGCGCGCCGGACGGCGGTCCGCGCTTCAATCCGGCGCCGTCCGAAGACGGTACGATCAACCTGAACTCGGTCGCGCCGGGCGACTACAGCGTCACCGTGCGGCCGTTCGGCATCGGGCCCGACGGCGAGTCGCTGACCGGGCGCGTCGTCACGGGCCCGCTGAGCAACGCGTACATGAAATCGATCCGCCTGGGCAGCGCGGACGTCCTGGCCGACGGGCTGCATCTCACCGGACCGACATCGGAGTCGCTCGAGGTCGTCATCGGCCTCAATGGCGCGGAGATCGACGGCACGGCGTTCGTCAACGGACGCGATCCGGCCGCCAACGTCGTCGTCGTTGCTGTTCCGGACGGCGGCAATCGCGGGCGCCGGGATCTCTACAAGCGCACGTCGACCGACGCGCAGGGGCATTTCGCGATGTCGGGACTTGCGCCCGGCGACTACACGTTTTACGCGTGGGCCGACGTCGAGCGCGGCGCCTGGCAGAACGCGGAGTTCATGCGCGCGTACGAAGGGCGCGGGCGGTTCGTGCGGCTGCGCGAAGGAAGGAACGATGCGATCGAGCTGCAGGTGCCTTAGGTTCCTCGCCGTTCTGTGGTTCGTCCTCCTGGCGGGACGGGCGGGATGGGCAGGACAGGCGGGATGGGCAGGACAGGCGGGATCGTTCTCATCGCTTCAGGGGCGCGTCGTGCGATGGGGGACGAGCGATCCGATTGCCAAAGCCACGGTCGAACTGCGTCCGGTGACGAGCGGCACGTCGGCGCCGTATGTCGCGACGACCACCGCGGAAGGCACGTTTGTCTTCGCGCGCGTGCCGGCGGGGCAGTACCGCGTGACCGCGACGCGTCCGGGTTTCGTGAGCGCGGAGTACGGACAGCGCTGGCCGGGCGGGGCCGGAACGCCGCTGACGCTGCCGCCAGGCCAGGCCGTCAGCAACGTGCCGGTTCCGATGCTGCAGACCGGAGCGATTTCCGGCACCGTGCGCGACGCTGTCGGCACTCCCATCGCGGCCGTCGAGGTGCAGGCGTTGAAGGCGTCCTACCAGACGGGCCGCCGCGTGCTGACGCCCGTGCAGATAGTCGTGACGGACGATCGCGGCGAGTATCGACTGTTCTGGCTGACGCCCGGGACGTACTTCGTCGTTGCGCGTCATCCCGAGGTGAATTTCTCGCCGATGCGCGCCGGCGGCCTCAGCATCGGCGGCGGCGGCCCGATGCGCTATCAATCCTTCCGCAGCAACGGCGACAACGCGGGCGCCTCAGCGATCGCGGGAGCGTTCGGTCCGCAGGCGTCCGACGGTCCCGGCCAGCAGCTGGCGCCGGCGGAACGGTACTTGGCCGAGTACTACCCGGGCACAACGGACGATACGGCGGCGGCGACGCTCGACGTCGGCGCGGGCGCGGAAGTCACCTCGATCGATTTCACGGTCGCGCCCGTGTCCATGCACCGCGTCCGGGGCCGCGTCGTGTACGAGTCGAACAACGAGCCGGCGATGTCGGCGGTCATTCAGTGGATCACACCCACGGGGGCAACGCACGATCTCAGCAACCAGTTCCTCGGGCCGGTGCAGCTCGGCGCGCGCGTCGAGTGCTGCGACGGCGCATTCGCGATCGCGCTGCCGTCGGGCCAGTACACGCTCGTGGCCGCGGTGAACAACCGCGCCGGCCGTGCGACCGTCACCGTGGGCGACAGCGACGTCGACAACGTCGTCCTCGCAATCGGACCTGTGTTCAACTTCAAGGGCCGCGTGACGTTCGAAGGTCACGAACTCACGATGGCGGAACTCGGCCCGATGCGCCTGAGTGCGGTGATGGAGCCGCCAATTCCCGGCCTCGAAGCCACCGGGTTCAGCAACATCCTTTCGAACGGCACCTTCACCTTTCAGACCGGCGTCGGCGACTTCCGCCTGAGCCTCACGCCGCTGCTCCCGCCGCCCCGATCGCTGCCGAGTCCGCTGTTCCCGCAGAACCGTCCCGGCGCGCTCGCCGACGCCTACGTGAAGTCGATTCGCATCGGAGACGCCGACGTCCTGAACAACGGCCTGCACGTCGTCGACGAGGTGCAGCAGCCGGTGGAGATCGTGTTGAGCAACATCGCGGGTGCGCTCGACGGACGCGTCGCTGACAACGCCGGACGGCCCGTGCCGAACGTGCCGGTCGTTCTCATGCCCGACGCCGCGCGCCGCGGCCGCATCGACCTCGTGAAGCGCACGTCCTCCGATGCGTCGGGCCGCTATCGCTTCGACAAGGTCCCGCCTGGTGACTACCTCGCGTTCGCCTTCGACGGCGTGCCCGACGACGACTGGCTGAATCCGGAGTTCCGCGCGAGCCGCGAATCACAAGGAAAGAGCGTCAAGGTGACCGTCGGTACGGCCGCAACCGCCGAGCTGACGGCGGTGAACGGGTCGCAGTGAAGAAAAGCGCGTCAGGATGCGGTGTGAATGGCTAGAGCGCGACCGTCGCCGCCGCCCAGCCCGCCGGATTCTTGTCCGACTTGTAGAACTTGCTCGTGTCGACGACGAGCATGTCGCTCTCGACGCGGACGCCGAGGCGATCCATGTTGCGTGTCGCGCGGCCGTCGATGAACTGTCCGCTCGGCTGGTAGCGCGACTCGTGCTTCGGGCACTGGAAGCGCCCGTCCTTCGGCAGCCACTTCAGCGCCGTGTTCTCGTGCGGGCACGCGAGATTGAACGCGTACAGATGCTGCTGGTAGCGGACGACGATGATCTGGGCTTTGCGATCGATCGTGACGCCGTCGGCGGCCGGGATCGCGTAGCGATACTCCGATCCGGCGGCCCGGATGCTGTCGCCGAAGACGACCGGCAGCGCGACGAGCGCGCCGGCGATTCTGAGAAACGCCCGCCGTTCTATCCGATGTTCAGCAGCCCCGTTCCGGTCAGCGTCGTCGCAAACCAGAGCGCAAGGCTCAACGCTGCAGTCCACTTGAGAGTCCCCCAGGAAACGTCGCGGTTGATCGTGGCCCGCCGCTCGGCGGCGGTGAGCACGAGGCCGTTGACCACGAGGAGCACGATGAGCCCCATCTTGGTCCAGAACAGACGCGACGGCAGGTAGGTGTCCACGTCGGCGAAGAAGAGGAGCAGGCCGCTCGCCATGACGGCGACGAGTCCGGTCAGCACGACGCCGTGCGTGTTGCGGACCGACTCGAGCAGCGCCGTGCGTTCGACGTGGTCGTGGCGCTTCACCGCGGCGAGAATCGCGCGGTCCGCCACCATCGCCGCGCCGCCGGCGACGACGAGGCCGCCGACGTGCGCGAACGCGATCAGCGTCCGCAGCACCGCGTGGTTCGAATAATACGAACCCCAGTTCGTCGCCAGCTCCTTCAGCACCTACCGATTTCCTCCCGTCAGCAGCATCAGCAGGTATCCGGCCGTGCCGGCGCCGATTGACACGAGCGCGACGGTGCGATGTGTCGATCGCTCGGCGTCGAAGTTGATCAGATCGTTGCGGCCGTGTCCGGGCGCCATCGCCGCCGCGGCGATGAATCCGCCTTCGGCGCCGAGCATCATCAGGCCGTGAATCCAGCGTTTGGCGTTGCCCGGCGCCTTGTTTTCCTCGAACAGGTTCCAGACGCCGGTCACCGACTGCACGGCGAACAGTCCGATCAGACCCGCGCCGACCGCGCCGTGCACGCCGCGCGAACTGCTCGTGAGGCTGTTCGGATCGTCATACAGCTTCTGGCCGAGC
>DATNBT010000248.1:0-11952 GCA_035571855.1 Vicinamibacterales bacterium | reverse complement strand
GCGCGAGCCGACAGGCACGATGAACCCGACCCAGTGCTTCCGGCTCCCTACATTATTAATGAAGAGCCGCAGCGGGCCGCTGTCGTTGCCGACGACCATGTCCATGTCGCCGTCGTTGTCGATGTCGCCGAACGCGAGCCCGCGGCTGACCTCTGGAACCTCGAACTGCGAACCAGCGCGTCGCGTGGCGTCTTCGAACTGGCCGTTTCCCAGGTTTCTGAAGACCTGCTTCTTCTGTTGCAGCGAAAACGGCTCGTTGCGCGCGAGCGCTTCGATGTTCTGCGTGACGGCGCCGTTCACGGTCACCAGATCGAGCCAGCCGTCGTTGTCGATGTCGATCCACCCGGCGCCGAATCCCGTGTACGGCAGGCTGGCGAGGCGGATGCCGGCCCGCGCGCTCGCGTCCTCGAACGCGCCCTTGCCGTCGTTCACGTACAGATCGTGTCCCTGTCCGGTCAGTTCGGTGATGAAGATGTCTTCGTCGCCGTCGTTGTCGAAGTCGCCGGCGTCGATGCCCATGCTCGACTTCGCTTCGCCTTCCGGGCTGAGCGCCGCGCCCGCGAGCAGCGCCGTGTTGCGGAACGTGCCGTCGCGCTGGTTGATCCACAGCTGATTCGGCTGGCCGTCGTTGGCGACGTAGAGATCCGGCCAGCCGTCGCCGTTGAAATCCGCGGCAATCGACCCGAGCGCCGGGCCGTACTCGCGCGCGATTCCCGTCTTCGCCGTCACGTCGGTGAACGTGCCGTCGTGGTTGTTGTGATAGAGGTGGCTCGGCGCCGCGCGATACACGTGCGGCGGACAGTAATCGAGGCTGCCCTGCAGGCTGAAGCACTGCTTGTTCGCCTCGATCGAGTAGTCGACGTAGTTGCCGACGAACAGATCGACCCAGCCGTCGCGGTCGTAGTCGAAGAACGTCGCCGACACGCTCCAGCCCGCATCGTCGGTGCGGCTCTGTTTCGAGACGTCGGTGAACGTGCCGTCGCAGTTGTTCCTGAACAGCTGATTGGGCCCCATTTCCGTGACGTACAGATCGACGCAGCCGTCGTTGTCGACGTCGGCGGTCGCGACGCCCATCGCGTAGCCCTTCGTCACGATCCCGCTCGCGGCGGTGACGTCGGTGAAATGCAGCACGCCGTCTTTCAGATCGTTGCGGAACAGCCGGCTGTTGAGCGGGCCTTCCGGCTGCGGCTTCGCCGCGCTGAGCGGCTTGTTGCCGAGCATCTGTCCCTGGACGACGAACACGTCGAGGTCGCCGTCGTTGTCGTAGTCGAACAACGCGACGCCGGGCGGCATGATCTCCGGGTAGTAGAAACCTCCGGCCATGCCGTTGAAGTGCGTGAACTTCAGGCCGGTCTCAGCGGCGCGTTCGGTGAACCACCCGGTGGGCGCCGCAGCCGGCGGCGGGGTCGATGCGGCGTTGCAGCCCGCAAAAAAGAAAAACGCAAGGAGCACCGCGTGCCCCTTGCGTCTCAGGTCCGTCCGGCTGACGCCGGACGCTGCGAACGTCAACGTCCTAGTAACGCTTGCGGAGGTGTCCGTAGAGCATTTCTTCCGCGAACTCCACGCACTTGAACTCGAGGAGCTGGAAGTTCTTCTCCATGTGCTTGTAGAGCGTGAGCTGAATCTTCCACGGGCGCGTGAAGAGCTTCGGGTCCGTGATGGTCGCTTCGTAGTCGATGTGGTCGGCGTCGGTCAGACGGAACCGCTCGACGACGTGCGTCGAGTCCGTCGTGTAGTTGCCGGCGCGATCGAGCCACGCGTTGCCGTTCAGGCCCGTGACGTCGACGACGAGGACGTCGCCTTCCCAGTGGCCGTTGCTCCAGCCCATCCAGCTGTCGACGGGCGCCTCGGTCGGCTTGCCCATGTTCACGACGCGGTTGCTCGACGCGTATTCGTACGCGAAGAGGATGTTCTGCGGGCTCTGCACGATCTGGAAGGGATACGGCATGTAGTTCGCGCGCGGAATGCCCGGCATGTAGCACTTCACTTCGGGATCCAGCGTCAGGTGATTGCGCGCGTTCTCGTTGCGCTTGGCGAGCGCGGCCGGCGTGTACGGAATGTCGCCGCCGCCTTCGAGGACGCTCTGGCCGGCCGGCGTCGCGCCGATGGCGCCCATCTGGAAGAACGGACCCGGCGCCGCGCCGTGGTCTTCGAGATTCCAGTTCGCGCCGGCGAACGTCTGCCAGATGCCGTTCAGATTGGGCTTGCCGTCAGCGGTACGCGGAACGCGCGCCGCCGCGGGAGCCGCGCCGCGTCCGGCGGGCGCCTGGCCGCGGAGAACGGCCGGCACCACGGCAAGCGACACGACAGCAGCCACTCCGGCAGCCATCATTGAAGTCCTGAACCAATTTCGCATCGAAAGATCTCCTTAGAAGGCCCCGGTAAGAACGAAAGCGAGATGAATTTCTACTTGATTGCAGCCGGTAAGTCAACGCGTACAAAAGAAAAACGGGGCGTTTCAGGTGGTCCTGACGCGCCCCGTTTCAGAGAAAAAGCCTCACCGGTAGCGGCAGGCCTTCACGGCCTGCCCTACTCGGTCTGCTACTGCTTGGATTCGTTGTCGCCCGGGGCGCCCGTGCCCGCCGAGCCGACGAACAGCTTCTTGCCGTCCTTGAACGTGATGTCGCGGCCGTTGGCGCGGTTCGCGCCGTCCTTGGCCTGGTAACCCTCGACGAGGATTTCCGTGCCCGGGAGCAGCGACGCCTTCGTCCAGCCGCGGCGCAGCAGCGCGTTCGGCGCGCCGGCTTCAACCATCCAGTTGGTGACCGAGCCGTCGGTGTTCTTCACGTCGAGATAAATCCAGGCGTGCGGATTGATCCATTCCATCTTGGTGACCGTGCCCTGCAGCTTGACGGGCTTCTTCGCGTCAAACTCGGCGGCGAAGGAATGGTGCGCGAGCACCGGAGCGGCAGCGGCGAGCAGCGCGGCGCCAGCAATCATGACCGACAACTTCTTACGCATCGAAAACCTCCCGCTTGAAAAGCGTGGGCCTATCTTAGTCGATGTTTCCGACCGGCTCAAGAACCAGAATTCCGGCCGATTTCCGCGCGCATCTGCTGCCATGCCTGTCTGGCATCGTCGACCGACCCCTCGTCCTCGATGGTCGTGATGTCCCCGGGATCCCGGTCCAGCACGACGGCCCGGAGGACGCGCCGCATGATCTTTCCGCTGCGGGTCTTCGGCAGCATCGAGACGAAATTCACCTCGCCGATCACGGCCACCGCGCCGAGTTCCCGGCGCACCGTGTCGAGCAGCGCCCGGCGCAGGCCGCCGGACGCCGCGTGGCCGTGCTTGAGCAGCACGAACGCCGACACCACCTCGCCGCGCAGCTCGTCGGGACGCCCGATGACGCCGCATTCGGCGACCGCCGGGTGCTTCAGGAACGCGCTCTCGACCTCAATCGTCCCGAGGCGATGCGCGGCGATCTTGATGATCTCGTCGGCGCGCCCGGCGAACCACACATAGCCGTCCTCGTCGACGTGCGCGGAGTCGCCGCAGGAGTACGCGCCGGGAATCCGCTCCCAGTAGTCGCGGGCGTAACGGTCGGGCTCGCCCCACAGCGACGCGGTGAGTCCGGGAAACGGACGCCGCAGCGTCATGATGCCCTTCTCGTTCGGCGCGCACGGCCGGCCGTCGGGTCCGACGACCGCGCTCTCGATGCCCGGCAGGGGAATCGCGCACGACCCGGGCTTGATCGGCAGCAGCTCGATGCCGTACGGATTGCCGAAGACGGGGCCGCCGGTTCGGTCTGCCACATGTGATCGATCACCGGCGCGCGACCCTTGAGGATCGTGTTCTGCAGCCAGTCCCACGCCGGCGCGTTCAGCACTTCGCCGGCGCAGACGACGCGTTTCAGCCGTGCGTGATCGATGCCGGCGAGCGGGCCGTCGCCGTACCGCATCAGCAAGCGCACGGCCGTCGGCGACGTGAAGATGCCGGTCGCGCCGAACTCCTCGACGGCGACGCGCCAGTTGGCGTCGGGCGCCGGATGATCGAGCGCGCCCTCGAAGACGACGGTCGTCGCGCCCGCGACCAGCGGCGCGTGGATCATGTACGCGTGGCCGACAATCCAGCCGATGTCGCTGGTCGCCCACCACACGTCGTCTGCGCTCAAGCCGAAGCACCAACGCCCCATGGCGGACATGTACACCTGGTAGCCGCCGTGGCAGTGAACGGCGAGCTTCGGCTTCGCCGTCGTCCCGGAGGTCGCGATCATGTACGCCGGCTCGTTCGATTCCATCCACTCGACGTCGCTCGACTGCCCGTTGCCGCGCGCGAGGAAGTCACGCCAGTCGTGGTGCGGGCCTGCGGGCCTGCCGTCACCACGTCGCCAGACCACCAGATGTTCGACTCCGCTACCGTGCGACCTGATCGCGTCTTCCACGATCGGAAGAAGCGCGACGTCCTTCCCTTTGCGATACGTGACGTCCGCGGTGAAGACCGCTTTCGATCCGCTCGCGGCGATGCGATCGCCGAGGGCGTTGGCGCCGAACCCGGCGAAGACGACGGAGTGAATCGCGCCGATGCGGACCGTCGCGAGCATCAGCATGATCGCTTCCGCGGAGGTCGGCATGTAGATCGTCAGGCGATCGCCTTTGCGGAGGCCGAGGCCGCGCAGCGCCGCGGCGACGCGCTTCACTTCGTCGAGCAGCTGCGCGTAGGTGTACGACGCGCGCTCGCCCCGCTCGTTGAAGTACAGCATCGCGACGCGATCGCCGCGGCCGCTCGCGACGTGATGATCGAGCGCGTTATGACAGAGGTTGGTCTGGCCGCCGATGAACCAGCGGAACGACTTGGTTTCCGGGGGCGCCCACTCGAAGACCTTGTCCCAGGCGCGATGCCACGGGAGCTCGCGCGCCGCGCGATCCCAGAACGCGTCGGGGTCGCGTCGCGCGTCGTCAATCCAGCGTTGAACGGCCGGTGTCACCAGCGGCGGCACGGCGCGATTGTAGCCGCGCGCGGTTTACTGAAGCGAAAGCAGCCTGATAATGAGCAGTGCCGTGCCGAGAATTGCGGCAATCAGCAGGTAGTCGCGACTGAGGGGGCGCATCCGGGGGTTGCGCCGCGTCATCGCAAGGGCTGTGCCTGCCTCATCCGTATCTTTTCAGCATCGTTTTCACGGAAAATCACCAGACAAAGGGCGCTCCCTAAGGCACCACCGTGCCTACGGATGAGCAAGACTCTTCCATATGAGCAGCGACGGACCGTTCAAGGCATTCAGGATTTCAAAGGCAGACAACAACGTCGCAGGACAGATCGCCGACGTCACGCTCGACGAACTGACGCCGGGCGACGTCGTGATTGAAGCGGCGTACTCCAGCGTGAACTACAAGGACGCGCTCGCGGCGACCGGCGGCGCGCCGATTATCAGGAAGTTTCCGCGCATCGGCGGCATCGACGTCGCCGGCACCGTCGCGTCGAGCACCGACGCGCGCTTCAAAGCCGGCGAACAGGTTCTCGTCACCGGCTACGACCTCGGCGTCGGTAGCGATGGCGGCTATTCGGCGTTCGTCCGCGTGCCGGCCGACTGGGTCGTGAAGCTGCCGTCCTCGCTCACGCCCTTCGACGCGATGGCGCTCGGCACCGCCGGCTTCACCGCGGCGCTCTCCGTCATTCGCCTGGAGCAGAACGGCCTCAAGCCGGGCGCGGGTCCGGTCGTCGTGACCGGCGCGACGGGCGGCGTCGGCAGCATCGCCGTCGCAATTCTGTCGGGTCTCGGTCATGAGGTGACCGCGATCACCGGCAAAGACAGCGAACACGAATACCTGGCGTCGCTCGGCGCGAAGACGGTGCTGCCGCGTTCGACGGTCGAGAAGAGCGCGCGGCCGATCGAAAAAGCGACGTGGGCGGGCGCCGTCGATCCGGTCGGCGGCGACACGCTGGCGTGGCTGGCGAAGACGATGGCGTACGGCGGGAGCATCGCGAACTCCGGACTCACCGGCGGCGTCGACGTCCACACGACGGTGATGCCGTTCATCCTGCGCGGCGTGAACCTGCTGGGGATCGATTCCGTGATGTGCCCGATGGCGCCGCGGCTCGAGGTCTGGCGCCGTCTCGCGTCGGACATGAAGCCGAAGGCGCTGGCGTCGATCGCGCGCGAGATTCCGCTCGCCGGGCTTCCCGGCGCGTTCACAACGTTGGCGTCCGGAAACGCGCGCGGCCGCTTTGTCGTGAACGTCGCGCGATAGGGTTGAAGAGAGAGCGGGAGCTCCAACTCTCCGTCACACGTGCGGATTTCCTTCGCGCAGCGTCCGCTGCATGAACGCGACATCGTGCCAGCGATCGAACTTCCAGCCGACACGCTTGAAGACGCCGATCATCGTGAAGCCCATCGCCGTGTGCAGCCCGACGCTCGGCTCGTTCGGGTACGTGATCCCGGCGATCGCTTCACAGAACCCCTTCGCCGCGAGGTCGGGGAACAGGCGCGAATACAACGCGCGGGCGATCCCCTGCCGATGAAACGCCTCGTCGACGTACGCGGAGACCTCCGTCGCATACTTGTACGCCGCGCGCTCCCGATACATCGATCCATACGCGTAGCCGACGATGCGGCCGTCGCGTTCGGCGACGAGATACTGCCAGCCGTGCAGGTACTTGCCGATGCGCGCGGCGAAATCCTCCACCGTCGGCACGGTGAGCTCGAACGTAATCGGCGTCTTCTCGATGTACGGCGTGTAGATCTTCAGCAGGGCCGGCGCATCGGCTTCGGTGGCCTGGCGGATGATCACCGTCGCCCCCGCTGTTCGGCCGCACGCACCGCATTCAGGATGTTCGACATCGCGTAGTTGCCCTCGTGGCACGCGTACTCGTGCAGGATGTAGCCGTCGTCGCGCGCGAGCGGAAACGCGACCGTCCATGGCCGCGTCCACGTCTCCGGATCCTCGACGCGCACGTCATACAGGAGCGTGTTCGCATCCTGGAGGCGAAACCGTTCGACGAGCCTCAACGCCGTGGACGTCGGGTTGCCGTCGCCGTTGCGCGCGTACGAGCCCGTCGTGCCGTTGAAGTTTGTCGTCTCGACGACGAGCGTGTCGCCGTCCCACCGGCCGCGCGGATCGCCCATGTAGGAGCGGATCCGCGGCGAGAGATGCGGCCGCCCGTCCAGCGGAATGACGCGCGACTCATGCACCATCTCGTACCGGATGACGACGACACCCGGCGCCTGGTGAATCTGCATGCCGGAGCTGTAGACGTTGGGGAACGCGGAGCCGAGCACGCCCCGGGAGATGCAGCGATCGTAGGGCCGCAGGTCTTCAGGACCGCCGGCCGGATAGTCGGGGCCCGAGCGGACGCGCCAGTCCCTCGCGCGTCGCGCCCCGTCTTCGGTCAGCGGCGGCAGGCGGCCGTTCTCCGGTTCGACGACCAGAGAGCTCAGCGCCGGAGCCCGCGCGCCGACTTCCGGAAACAGTCCTCCGCCGACGCTCTCGTTCTCGGACTGGACCTGCGCGTTCCGGCTCGCGGCTTCTTCGGGAGTCAGCGTCGCTCGTGTACCCAGCGCGGGATCGCGCTCGAAAGGAATCGCGAAGACGTACCCTCCCGGCCACGTTCCCTGCAGATCGGGATCGCCCCACGGTGTTCTGGGCAGGCGTGGCTGGCCGGCGCCGACGAGAAACACGAGGGCCGGTAGACAAACACGTGAGAGCCGTCCTAGCATCGCCATCACTATGGCCAAAAAGAAGGGCAAGAAAAAGTCCAAAAAGCCGATGGCCCGCAAGGCGCGAAAGCCAGCGGGACGATCTGACGCGCTGTTAGCTCCCGTCAGAGGCGCCGAACACCGCTATCTCGGTCACGTGCGCCTGGACGTCGGACGCGCGGGCGCGGCTCGCGTCAAGCGGATGATTTATCCGCCGGGCTTCCACTGGGCGAAGGACATGAAGCCGGTGACGGGCACGGACTTCTGCATGCACGCGCACGTCGGCTTCCTCGCGCGCGGCGAAATCCATATCGAATACCCCGACGGCTGCATCGTCGAGCACAAGGCGCCGCAGGTCGTCGCCATCGAACCGGGACACGACGGCTGGGTCGTCGGCAAAGGGCCGGCGGTGATGATTGAGTTTGATTTCGAGGGGGAAACGGTGAGCCGGCTGGGGATGCCCGCGGCGCACCGGCACTAGCCGTTCAAAGCTCAGTGTTCAAGGTTCAGGGTTGCGAGCCCCTGAACCCTGAACCTGAACCCTGAACGACGTTACTGGTTCTTCGGTCTGTCGAAGATGCCCGCGGGCAGCGTCGTGTTGAACTTGTAGTCCTTGATCTTCGCCGTGTAGCGGCCGTCGAGCCAGTAGAAGTTGTACTCGAAGGGCAGCTTCACGCCGTTGACGTCGCGCCAGTCGTCGTAATCGATCTCGACCAGGATGTTGCCGGCCGGCGACGGCTCGTAGCGGACGAGACGCTTGAGCAGGTACGTCTTGGGATCGATGTAGAACGTGCCGTATTCGCCGCGCGGCCCGTTGCCCTGCACCGTGTAGTACTCCGAGTCGCCGATGACGCGGCGGAAGCCCGTGCGCCAGTTCGTCATCGCGTTCTTGATGTTGGACGGGAAGGCGATCTGCGCCTCGAGTTTCGCGCCGTTGAGCTCGCCGCCAATCAGGTCGTAGTTCTCGAGCAGCGCGCGCGGCGTGTTGATCCAGCCCTGCGTGCCGTTGAAGACCCACGTGCTGATGCCGCGGTCGGGATGCTGCGGGAACTGGATGCGGACCGTGCGCTGGTTCGGCTGATTGTTGGCGAAGATCTCGAACTGGCCGTCGCCGCCGAAGCCGCCGAAGCCGATGCTGCTGCCCGACGCGATGTAGTTGCGGACGCCCGCCCACTTCTGCGCGCCGCCGGTCGCCGCGATGTACTTGTCGAGGATCTCGGTCGCCGCCGGCTGTTCCGGATCGCGCGCGACGAAGTCGTCGACCTCGTCGTTCGGCGCCTCGTAGAGCCTCGTCAGCTGAATCGAGGTGGCCGGCGTAACGCGGCCGTGGTGGCACGTCCAGCAGGTGACGCGCTGCGCGCCGCCGAAGAATTCCTTGTTCAGGTTCGCGACCATCTCGACCATGCGGCGCGCGGTCTTCTTGCGCGCGGTGTCGAACACCCAGTCGACCTGGTCGCTGCCCGCGTTCGGATGGCAGTCGGCGCAGTCGAGGCCGAGCGCGTCGGTCATCACGCCCATCGCGCCGATGAAGTCGTCGACGCTCAGCTCTTTCAGCGTGCTGGTCGAGACGTTCTTGAAATAGACGCCGGCTTTCTTGCCGACAATCGACTCGCGCATGCGGGGCTGCTCCTGCGCGGCCGGACGGGCCGCGAAGACGAAGCCCGCGACCCAGAGGGCCGCCAGCGCGCCAGCCGCCAGGCTGACTTTCCTCGAGACTTTCATCTATCTACCTCCAAAAGAGTGCGATTCGCAGTCCAACAAGATATCAGATCACGCCCGTTTTCACGCAGAGCTCGCAGATGCCCACGTAGCATCCGACGAAGAGCACGGGGCCGAGCAGCACGAGCACCCAGGCGTGACGCGCGAGCCAGCGCTGCCGCGACAGACCGAGCAGCAGCAGGCTGGGCACGATGACGAAGAGCGCCGTCACGATCCGGAAATTCAGGCCGGGGGTGGAGTTGAGACTTCGATAATTGAAGGCCACGATCGCGATGGCGGCGACCGCGGTCGCCGAGATCCCGGCGATGGCATCGACGCGGCGCCACGCCATCACCGCGACGAGCGTGGAGACGAGCAGCGCTTCGAGGACCAGGAATCCGTCAGGGCCGATGTTGAACAGCGTCAATCCGCACCCCCTTCGCGTCCCTGCGGACGTCGTCTACGTACTCTGGCAGGAACCAACCTTCTTTTACCAGTTCTTTGAGCCGTGCGTTTACACGCTTCTGATAGCCGTCGCTGTTCCTGTACAGCCTGGCCAGCGTGTCCTGCGGCAGCATGACCTTCGTCCCGCCGAGCTGGCACAGCCGATCCTGCTGCGGTGTCTTCCCCTTCGCGAGCACGCCGTTGGCCGCGATGGGCACATCGACGAACACGTTCCGCACGCCGCCTCTGGCATTGCCGTACTCGTCCACCGCCACGGCGCCGTTCGCGGTTGCGATCGGCGGCGCGTGCGGCGGCGTCCGTCCGTCCACGATCCACTCGATGAGGTAGTTCAGCCCGAGCGCGGTGAACGCGCCGGCGGGAAAATCGGTGACGGGCAGCGTGCACGGATCGTTGAGGAACGCCGGGTTCTCGCGCGAGTTGTTGTGCGGCATGCCCGCGACTTCGTACAGGCGGAAGCGATTGCCGGGCTCGTCGCTGTCAGGCCGGCGGTAGCCGTTGCCCTGCGCGGCATACATCGCGACTTCCGTCTGCGTCGGCATCTGCACGACCGGCACGTCCACCATCGGCAGCGGCGTGTTGCCGAGCGTGCTCGTCAGCAGGAACCCGTTGAAGATCGGCGCGCCGTCGGGCAGCCGGAATTCGCCGTGCACGCCGAGATAGTTCCGCACCGTCGCGCTCGACGCCGACGTCCCCATCAGCGTGGCGCCTTTGACGAAGTAGCCCTTCAGGAACTGCGCGCTGCCGGACAAGCCGGGATCCTTCAGCAGCCGCCCGAACTGCGCGATGACCTCGTTGCTCTGCCCCATCGCGATGCTGAGCCGCGCGTATCGCTCCGCGTTGAACGCCTTCAGCATCTGAATCTGCGCGGGGCTGTGCACGATCTCCGCGAAGACGTGATGCCGGCTCAGGATCGACACGCGCGACCACTCGAAGATCAGCGACCGGCCTCCCGCGTGCATCGCCTCGCCGACGACGATGCCGCTGAAGCGCTTCGGATCGATCGGCCGTCGAATAATGATCCGCGTCGTGTACGGCGCGCCCGCCGCCGTGCCCGACATGAAATATTCTTCGGTGACGTACGGAAAGTCTTCGACCTTCACCGCCGTCGGGACGATGCTGACAGGGGGATTCGGATACATCAGCCCCGGCGACGTGACGGGACCGGCCACCGTCGGGACCGACGGCGTCGTGAACAGAGTGGCCGCCAGAAGAAGTGCCTTCATGGCGGCCTAGTGTGCTCTATTTCGCTTTACAGGGCGAGGGGAACCACTTGCTCGCGTCGGCTTCCTTCTTGAAGTGCGTGCTCGTGATGAAATCCTGCGCGAGGTACTTCGGATCGTGGACGACGGTGGTGACGGTGAACCAGTTCGTGCCGTCGGTCTCGTCGTGGCGATCGAAGTATTCGGTCACGACCGCGTTGTCGCTGACGGGCACGCCGTTCTTGCGGAGATAGCCTTCCTTCAACCGCGTCGTCTCGACCTTGAGCGAGCCGCCGCGCGGAGCCGCCGCCGGCGCACCGCCGCGTCCGCCACCGCCGCCGCGCCCGCCGCCGGCCGCCGGATTGCGACCGCCGGCGAATTCCCATTCAGCGACGGAGTATCCCTGCCGGCTCGGCTCGCCTCCCGGCGTGCCGCCGAAGTGGAGCAGCCGCGTCTGCTGGCCGGCGTCGGTTTCAATCTTGAGCGTGTTGTCGTCCTGCCACGAGATGTGGAGACGGCCCGGCACGCGCATGATGTTCGCCGCGCCGTACGACTTGCACGCGTTGCCCTCGGCTTCGTCTTTCGCCGGATCCCATTTGTCGGCGACGGCGCGCGCGGCCGCGTTGAGCGGCACGCTCGCGTAGTCGCCCTTGGGCGGCGTCACCATGCGGAAGCGCCAGTCTTCGGTGACGATCGAGACCCAGTTGCCGGTGAGATCGATCGGCGCAAGGGCACGCGGCGTCTGGGCCGGCGCCTGCGCGCCGACCGGGATCCCGAGCGTGCCGACGGCAAAGACGAAGAGCAGCGTTTTCCGCATTAGTCGAAGGTCCCGCCCCACTTCCAGCCGTCGGACGGCCGGGTGATGGTGCGCATCCGCAGCCGGTGATCTTCCGGATTGCGGCCCGGGTTCCCCGTGATGATCACGTGGTCGCCCGGCTTCAGCGTCTCGCGCGTCAC
>DATNBT010000247.1:0-3449 GCA_035571855.1 Vicinamibacterales bacterium | reverse complement strand
CGAGAGCGCCGCGGCAATCGTACTGAGCGCAGCGGCGGCGCCCCACCACGAAGCACGGTGTTCGGCCACGACGAAGCGGTAAGAACACAGCAGCAGGCATTCGAAGCAAACGGCGATCACCGGCGAGGCCATTCCGCCGGTGACGAGGTACGTGTGGTAGAAGTGCGTGCCGAACCCGATGCAGATCGCGAACGTGTACGCGAACGCGAGCGACTCGAAGGCGAGCCACGCGGTGACGAACGACACGACCAGCAGGATCGCGTTGAACAGATACCAGGTGTTCGCGACGCCAATCTGCAGTTCGGTGAGATGGGTGACGACGAGCGCTCCCGCCCAGACGCCGGTGAACTCCCTGATCGGCAGGAGGAGCTTCCACCACGGCGTCGCGGGGCTGAAGATCAGCTTCTCCCCGACCGGATAGAAGTACGGCAGGAACGCGTAGAGATGCTTGTCCGCCTGCTCGAGCGTGCGCCGGAGAAACACGTCGGCGTAGACGAGCAGCGGCAGGCCGAGCCAGCCGAGCCATCGCACGCGCCGGTCGCGCATCGTCATATCGTCGCGCTCCTGCGGACGTGGAAGAGCGATTCGTGCTGGCGCGCGAGGCCGCCAAGACCCACGAGCAGCACGACGACGATGCCGGCAGCGTGCGCGACGACCGCGAATCCGAGCGCGACGCTCGGGTCCACGGCCCACACGGTCAGTGCAACCACAGCGAGGTAGTGATACAGACCGATGCTCCCGGGTGAGGCAGGAATGACTCCGCCGAGATTGACGACGAGCAGCACGAAGCAGGCCGCATACCACGGCACCGGCAGCTGAAACGCCTCGACGACACACCACATCGCAACCGCGGAAGAGATCCAGATCATGAGCGACCAGAAGAGCGTGCCCGGAAACTGCCGGACGCCGCCGGCACTGCGGAATCCCGCGAAGATGCCGTCGAGAAACGCGCGGATGGTGGGGCCCCATGACGGCACGACCAGCGACACGCAGCGGCCCGCCAGCGCAGGCAGCCAGTCCGCGGCGAGCAGCAGCGCGGCCAGCGCGCCGATACCGGCGATCGTGAACGCCGTGACGCCAGCGCGAATCATCGGCGGAAACGCCACCGCGAACCACAACGCCGCCGCGAGCAGAATCAGCATGGCGACGTCGCCGAAACGTTCGACCGCGACGGCGCCGAGCACGCGGCTGACAGGGATCGACTGCTTGCGCGACACGAACGCCGCCTTCGCGAGATCGCCCGCACGGGACGGCGCGACGAGGGTCGCGAGATTGCTGATGACGACTGCGTCGTAGGCGTCGCGGATCGGCATCCACGTCTGCGGCGCGAGCACCTGGCGCACGCGGAATCCCGTGAACACGTAGCTGAGGACGTTGAACAGCGCGGCGCCGATCAGCCAGATCGGATTCAGCGAGGTGAGAGCGCGCGCGAACGCCGCCCAGTCGATGCGGCGCGACACGAGCGCGATGCAGATGATGCTGACACCGATGCCGAGCCAGAGCCTGGGTGAATTGATGCTGCGCGGCTTGCTGTCGCTCACCGGCTCTCTCCACCGCGAAGCAGCGCGCGGACGCCGTCCACACCGCAATGCATCAGCGCATCGACGATGGACAGGCCGGGCACGAATGCCGGCGTCCCCTGCGGATATTCGGGATGCTGAAAGTGCTGAAGCGTCAAGGATACTCCCGCACGTTCGAAGCACGCGGAATCCAGATAGTCGTCCGCGCCGTCACCCGACAGGTACGTCGTGCCGCCGGCGATCCTGACGAGATCGGACAGCAGCGCGTTGGACTGGCCGGTCACTCCGAGCGACGTCTGCCGCGTCATCGTCGCTGGCATCGCGCCGACAGCCACCGCGAGCGTACGGATCGCATGCTCGTTGAACTCGGCGAGCTTCGGGGTCGCGAATTCAATCAGTGGCGTCACGAGCGCCATCGTCTGATCGAAGTGCGGCGCGCGGCCGTACTGGAGTTTCAACGTGCGGAGCAGCTTCGCGCGCCACGGCATCTCGTCGGCAATCTCCAGGTCGGAGATCGGCTGGAGCGGAACGTTGGCCCGCTTCACGGGGACGGTGATCCAGGCCGCGGCGCCGGCCACGAGAATCCTCACGCGGTTGACCCAGTTGCCGCCGCCGCCGTGCCGCCGGGCGAACTGCACGCCGTCCAGGAGCACGAACGTGTCGGCGCGCCGCAGCTTGTCGAAGAAGCCGAGCCACGGAAAGAACGTCGGCTGATGAATGGCCACTACGCGCGATTCAGCCACGATTGAGCCGGCCCATGACGATAACGTCGACGAACTCGCCGTCGATGTATGCGTCCTCGCGCCGTACGGCTTCACGCGCGAAGCCGGCGCGCTCGTAGGCGCGCAGGGCGCGCTCGTTGGTCGCGAACACCTGGAGCCACACACGGTGCAGATTCAGATCGCGGAACGCAAAGTCGACGAGCAGCCGCACGGCCTCCGTTCCATATCCGAGTCCGCGGGACTTCTCTTCGCCGATGCGAATCTGCAGCTCCGCCGACCGATGCACGCGATCGATCGACAGCAGCTGGCAGGTGCCGATCAGCCGGCCGCTGCGCGCGAGCCGGATGGCAAAGATGACCGCGTCGCGTCGATCGGCGAGGCTGGCGAGCCATGCATCGTGTTGAGTCGCATGGACGGGCCGGTACGGCGCGTTGAAGAGCACCGTGTCCCGGTCGTTGATCCAGCGGAACAGCGTCGGGCCGTCGCGCTTCAGCAGCGGCGCGAGCTCGACGCGCGTCACCGGCTTGCGTGGCTTCACGCGACTGCGTGGCTTCGCGTGGCCGTGCGTTCTCATGCGGCCGCCGCTCTCCGTCTGATCGCGCCGCGCAGCCTCACCATCTCGACGAACGTCCGCCACATCGTCCGCACATTCGTCACCTTCGACTCGCCGCTCAGGCGCGGACGTGTCCACGTGACCCCCGTGGCGATCCGGCGATGCCAGTGCCGGCAGTACAGCAGCACTTCGAGATTGGCGAGGCCGGTGTTCGACTGCAGGTCCATGCGCCGAAGGAGATCGCCGCGGACGATGTAGATCGCCGTGGAGTCGGGCACGAAGCCGAGCACCAGCCGCATGAGGATATTCAGGCCGAAGGTCAGGGACTTTCGGAACGCGTTGACCGTCCGTTCCCGGCGGCCGAGGATGAGATCGGCGTCGCCCATGCCGCCGAGCAGCGTCAGGATCTGATCGGGGGGAAGTTCGCCGTCGGCGCTGATCGCGCTGACCAGCTCTCCGCGGCTCGCCGAAAATCCCGAGCGAAGCGCGCCGCCGAAGCCGCGGTTGACCGAGTGATGGATCACGCGAACCGTAGCATGCTGGGCGGCCAGACGGTTCGCGATTTCTGCCGTCCCGTCGCGGCTGCCGTCGTCCACCACGATCAGCTCGAACGACCTCACGCGCGAATCCGACGAGAGAACACCAAGCGTTTCG
>DATNBT010000246.1:0-4612 GCA_035571855.1 Vicinamibacterales bacterium | reverse complement strand
CGTGATCGCGACGCCGCTTGCGACGCACTATCCGCTCGCGTCCGCGGCCATCAACGCGGGTAAGCATGTGCTCGTGGAGAAGCCGCTGGCGGGATCGAAGAAGGACGCCGAGTCGCTGGCGTCGTTCGCCGATAAGCGCGGCGTCTGTCTGATGGTCGATCACACCTTCGTCTACACCGGCGCGGTGCGGAAGATCCGCTCGCTTATCGACGCCGGCGACCTCGGGCACCTGCTGTATCTCGACTCCGTGCGCGTGAACCTCGGGCTGTTTCAGCAGGACTCCAACGTCATCTGGGATCTTGCCGTGCACGATCTCTCGGTGATGGATCACCTGATCGACGCCAGGCCCGTGGCCGTGTCGGCGGACGGGACGGCCGTCGCCGGCTACCAGCATGAGAACATCGCCTACATCACGGTGCATTTCGACAACGGCTTTCTCGCGCACTTTCACGTCAACTGGCTCGCGCCGGTGAAGATCCGCCACATGCTCATCGGCGGCAGTCAGCGCATGCTCGTCTTCAACGACATGGAGCCGAGCGAGAAGGTGCTCGTGTACGACAAGGGCGTCGATCTCAACGTCGACGTCCGGGACGATCAGGCCCGGCGGCAGATTCTCGTGTCGTACCGCACGGGCGACATGTACGCACCGAGGCTGGATCGCACGGAGGCGCTCGCGGGCGTCGCCGCCGAGTTCGCTGACGCAATCGCCGCGAAGCGCGCGCCGCTGACCGGCGCCGCCGCCGGCATCAGGGTCGTCTCGCTGCTCGAGGCCGCCGAGCACTCGCTGCGCTCGGAGGGCCGGAGGATCCGCCTGTGAAGTTTCAGAACATCGCACCCGACGTGAAGCTCGGTCGCGACGTGAAGATCTACGATTTCGTCAACCTCTACGGATGCGAGATCGGCGACGAGAGCAAGATCGGCACGTTCGTCGAGATTCAGAAAGGGGCGCGCGTCGGCCGGCGCGTCAAGATTTCCAGCCACACGTTCATCTGCGAAGGCGTCACGATCGAGGACAACGTGTTCATCGGCCACAGCGTGACGTTCATCAACGACTACTATCCGAGGGCGACGACGCCGACGGGCGAGCTGCAGACGGAAGCCGACTGGCACGTCGTGCCGACGGTCGTCCGGCGCGGTGCCTCCGTCGGATCCGGCGCGACGATTCTCTGCGGCGTCGAGATCGGCGAAGGCGCCATCGTCGGCGCAGGCAGCGTGGTGACGAAAGACGTGCCGGCCGGCATGGTCGTCGCCGGCAATCCCGCGAAAGTGCTGCGGGCGATCGAGAAGCAGGCATGAACCTCGCGGGTCGCGGCCGCATCGTCATCACGGGCGGCGCGGGGCTGATCGGTTCGCACATCGCGGACGAGCTGCTCCGGTCCGGCGCGCAGGACATCGTCGTGCTCGACGACTTCGTGCGCGGACGCCGGGAGAACCTCGCGGGCGCGCTCCGCAGCGGGCGGGTGCGCGTCGTCGAAGGCGACATCCGCGATCGCGCGGACGTCGAGAAGGCCGTTGCCGGCGCGTCCATCGTGTTTCACGAGGCCGCGATCCGGATCACGCAGTGCGCCGAGGAGCCGCGGCTGGCGAAGGAAGTGCTCGTCGACGGCACGTACAACGTGCTCGAGGCGTGCGTGAACGCGAAAGTACAGAAGGTGGTCGCGGCATCGTCGGCGTCGATCTACGGTCTCGCCGGGGCGTTTCCGACGGAAGAAACCCATCACGGCTACGACAACCGCACGATCTACGGCGCGGCGAAGATGTTCAACGAAGGGCTGCTGCGCAGCTTCAACGAGATGTACGGACTCAGCTACGTCGCGCTGCGTCCGTTCAACGTCTACGGCCCGCGCATGGACACGCACGGCGCGTACACGGAAGTGATGATCCGCTGGATGGAGGCCATCGACGCGGGGAAGCCGCCGACGATTTTCGGCGACGGCACCGACACGATGGATTTCGTCCACGTGACCGACGTCGCGAGGGCGAAGGTGCTGGCCGCCTGCTCTCCGGCGAGCGACGTCGTCTTCAACGTCGGCACCGGCGTCGAGACCTCGCTGAACGAGCTCGCCCGCATGATGCTCACGGTGATGGGCTCGCCGCTGCATCCGCAGTATGCGCCGGCCCGCAAGGTGAATCCTGTGCCGAGGCGTCTCGCGTCCGTGGACGCCGCGGCGAGAGTGCTCGGTTTCCGTGCCGCCGTCGGCCTCGAGGAAGGCCTGCGCGACCTGGTCGCCTGGTGGCGCCGCGAACGCGCAACTGCCAATTCATGATTCCTTTAACCAAACCTGATTTCGGCGATGCCGAAGCGCAGGCTGTCGCCGACGTCCTCAGAACCGGATGGGTCGTGCAGGGCCCCAAGGTCTCCGAATTCGAATCGCGCGTCGCGTCGTACATCGGCGCCGCGCACGCCGTCGCCACGACGTCGTGCACGACGTCGCTCCACCTGTCGCTCATCGCGAGCGGCATCGGACCCGGCGATGAAGTGATCTGCCCGTCGTACACGTTCATCGCGACGCCGAACTCCGTGATGCACGCCGGCGCGATGCCGGTTTTCGCCGACATCGAAGACGACACGTGGAATATCGATCCGGCCGACGTCGCGAAACGCGTGACGAAGAAGACGAAGGCGGTGCTGGCCGTGCACCAGGTCGGTCTCGCAGCCGACATCGACCGGCTACGGGCCGCGCTGCCTGCTGGCATCACGCTGCTCGAGGACGCCGCCTGCGCGATCGGATCCTTATATAAAGGAAGGCCGGTCGGATCGCACGGCAACGTCGCCTGCCTCAGCTTCCATCCGAGGAAATCAATCTCTGTTGGTGAAGGCGGCATGGTTGTGACCGACGACAAGAGCATCGCAGATCATGTGCGTGTGCTGCGAGCGCACGGCGCCACCGTGTCGGATCTCGAGCGGCACAAAGCAAAAGGTCAGATCTACGAGGAATATCGCGAGCTTGGCTACAACTACCGTATGACGGACATCCAGGCGGCTATCGGCGTCGAGCAGATGAAGCGGCTGGACGGGCTCCTCGCGAAGCGCCGCGCGGCCGCCGCGCGCTACACCAGCGCGTTCGCCGGGCTCGATCAGGTACAACCGCCGGCCGAACCGGATTACGCTACGCACTCGTACCAGTCATACGTAATCCGTCTCCGCCCGGGCAGCCGCGTCACGCGTGACGACGTTATCCGGGAACTCGTCGCTGCCGGCATCTCGAGCCGCAAGGGCATCGCGCCCTGCCATCTCGAGCCCCTGTACGCGTCCGGTGCCAGCCTGTCGTTGCCCATCACTGAGTCGGTCGCGAAGCAATCGTTGTTTCTTCCCCTGTACGCGTCGCTGTCAGAATCGGATCAGGCGCGTATCATCGACACCGTCACGCGCATCGTCACCCGCTGATGGCCAGACCGCTCGTCGCGATCGTCGTCCCCGTACACAACGAGAAGGACAACCTCGTGCGCTTTCACGAGGAAGTCACGCTGGTCATGCACCAGCTCGGCGACTACGACTGGGAGTTCGTCTTCGTCGACGACGGCAGCCAGGACGGCTCGTTCGAGCTCATCCAGATCCTGCGCGACAAGGATCCGCGCGTGGCGGCGATCCGCTTTCCGCGCAACTTCGGGAGCCATGTCGCGATCGCCGCCGGCATCGACTATTCGAAAGGCGACGCGGCCGTCATCATGGCGGCCGACCTCCAGGATCCGCCGGCCCTCATCCACGACTTCATCGCGCGCTGGCGCGACGGCTACGACGTCGTCTGGGGCGCGCGCAGCGGGCGGGACGACGGCCGGCTGAAGGCGTGGGCGATGAATCGCTTCTATTCGCTCGTGCGCAACATCGCCATCCCGAATTATCCGAAGGGGGGCACGGGCAGTTTCTGCCTGATCAGCAAGCCCGTCATGGATGCGTTCCGCCAGATGAACGAGCGCAACCGTCTGACCTTCGGGCTGATCGCCTGGGCGGGCTTCCGCGAAACGCAGGTGCCCTATCACCGGCCGCGCCGTCTCGTCGGCTCGTCGTCATGGACGACCGGCAAGATGGTGAAGGCGGCGATCGACACGTTCGTGTCCTTTTCGTTCCTGCCGATCCGCGCCATTTCAGCGCTCGGGCTGATCGTCTCGCTGCTCAGTTTCCTCTTCGGGTTCTACGTGCTGATCAACAAGCTCGTGTTCGGAACCCGCGTCGAAGGCTGGACCTCCGTGATGCTCGCCGTCCTGTTTCTCGGCGGCGTGCAGCTCATCATGGTCGGCGTCCTCGGCGAATACCTCTGGCGTGCGCTCGACGAGGCGCGGGCACGTCCGCTGTATATCGTCGAACGAACCCTCGGTCGTTGAGACTTCCCGAATTCATCATCGGCGGGGCGCCGCGTTCAGGCACCACGTGGCTGTACCGGCTTCTCGATCGTCATCCGGACGTGCGGATGGCGAAGCCTCTCTCGCCCGAGCCGAAGTTCTTTCTGCGGGACGACGAATACGCGAAGGGCCTCAGGTACTACTCGGATCGCTGGTTCGCGGACGTCGATGCGTCGAAAGTCGCGGGCGAGAAGAGCACCGACTATCTCGAAAACGCGACGGCGGCCTCGCGCATCGCGCGCGATCTGCCGCGCGTCAGGCTGATTTTCAT